>CAZZNL010000057.1:0-8397 GCA_964655625.1 uncultured Pseudomonadales bacterium | reverse complement strand
CGACAACTGATCCAAACGCAGCTCATCTCCACGATTGAGCTTCGCTTCACTCACACGCGTGCCATTAACAAAAGTGCCGTTAGCCGACTCCAGATCTTTAACAATCAATTGCCCATTTAGAATAGAAAGTTGAGCATGTTTGCGCGACATATGCGCCACGGAAAAACTCAAATCACACTCTGTGGCTCGACCGACAACCGTGTCGCCGTTGATACTGTAAATACGGTTTGCCAACGCGCTGTGATTGGGGCGAATCGCCCAGCCTGACGACTCGGGCGCGGCCGGCGTTGCTGCCCTTTCATCCTTGGGATCAACAATCACCATCTCCACGCCCGCAATCAGCAACTTGTCGCCCACGCTGATATTGACACTTTTACCCACGGCGGCACCGTTGACGCGCACACCAGCATCGGCTGCCAAATTGACCAAGACCAACTGCGCGCCCTTAATCTGGATTTCTGCGTGACGCGGTTGCGCGCTGCCACTCTTCATAACCACTTGGCAGCTACTGTCCGTCCCCAGCAACACCGACGGCTCCACCAGCCAGACGTCTCCATGCTCTTTATTGGCAAAACGCAGTTTCAGCATAGCAATCCCCTTATCAACATACCGTTGCAATATCAGCGCATTGTCATCAAGCTCGAACAAAACTACAACAGGCACAAGTTTTATACTAAATTACGAGGCTTGGAACGAGCAGGATACCGCATGGCGGCCTGGAATAACTTTGCACTCACCCACACGGGCAATGTGCGCACTAACAATGAAGATGCCTTTTCCTGTCATCCTGAGCTGGGATTATGGGTTGTTGCCGATGGCATGGGCGGTCACGAGGCCGGTGAAGTCGCCAGCGCCATCGCCGTTGAATCCATCACCCGCAAAACTCGCCAAGGCAAGGACCTGACCGAAGCTATCCAGAGTGCTCATCACAATATCCTCAGTGGCAGCCGTCGCGGGCGCGGCGCCAAAGGCATGGGATCGACCATCGTGGTGTTGCAGTCCAATGATGTGCACTACCGCGTTGCTTGGGTTGGCGACAGCCGCGCCTATCTCTGGACACGCACCGGCGAGAGAACCGGCACACTGACCCAACTGACTACCGATCATTCGTATGTGCAAATGCTGGTCAAGGCCGGTGCCATCTCCCCGGAAGAGGCGGTCAATCATCGGGATAAAAACGTCATCACTCAATGTTTGGGCTCATTGGATGTCGCCAATGTCACCGTGGATATCGTTGAAGGTGAATGGCAGCCTGAACAGTGGATTCTGCTGTGCAGTGATGGCTTAACCGATGAACTGGAAGACAGCCAAATCTGCGCCCTGCTCGCCAACAATCCCGACTTGCCGACCGCTGCCCAGACCTTGCTGCGCGAGGCGCTCGACCACGGTGGCCGCGACAACACCACCTTGGCCATTGTTGCACCGGCACCAACACCGGCTGGTAGCTTATGGGACAGCATGTTTAGCTGGATGCGGCGTTAAAGCTGACGCAACCACCATGATTGCGAGCAGCCTACGAATGCAGACACTGCAGCTCATGTGTGCAGCTATATGCTTCGCCATCATCAGCATTGCGTTGGGCTTTACAACGGGTATTGACGATGCACACATCACCTACTTCTCTGCTCATACGCTGGCAACATCCCATGAGATACTTAACTACAACCTAGAGCGAGTAGAGCAAAGCTCATCTCTCTTACATGTCGTGCTCACTGCACTCCTTGCAAGCATCTCCTCTCTTGATACCGTCACTGCCGGACATCTCATCCCACTGTTATTTGCAGCACTGTGTATCGCAGCTGTTTTTTTCTCAGCAAAAAAAAATAACACCAACCCCCTGGTCGCAAGTTTATTTTGTGCCACATCTACCAGCCTTATTTATTGGAGCCAGGCAGGGCTAGAATCAACCATCAGCGCCTTTTTTCTGCTGGCGCACCTGATTACGCTATCAAGGCACATCCAAGAAAAATCCCAGAGCATCATCCTGATCATCACAGGACTCCTATTACAAGCAACACGACCAGAAATGGTTTTATTTGTACCACTGTTGACAGTGACGATCTCTGCTTTTTACTACTTTTGTTACCCAAAAATCAGATTCAACATGGGTTGCATTTCAGCATCAATACTAGCGTTTGCCATTGCGGGATCAATAGCTTTGTGGCGCCAGTATTACTTCGGCGACTGGATGCCGCAACCTGTTGCGGCAAAATCATCCGGCATTACATTAAAAACACTTCAACAAGGCTTTATCTATTTGCTTAGTAGCCACGGATCAATTATTGGCATCCTTAAAGCAACACTGGCTGCGCTCGCCTGTGTAATCACCTTGTATCACTCTCTTAAGAACAAAAAAGGCGACCTATACACCAACTTGGCTCTAACTTGTGTCGGATACACGGCAGTCATCGTAGCTATAGGCGGAGACTGGATGCCAGAAGGTAGGCTATGGGTCACTCTCATACCGTTAGTGAGCCTACTAAGTGCTCAGCTTCTAGCCTCTATCACTCGCTCAAAATGGCATTTATCTCTGGCGACCGCAGCTATTGTTGCCGTCAACTTTTCTCATCTGTACATCTTGGGATCAAAAAACAGAGCGCAACTGGCACAAGAACCCATGCCCGCACTGGAAAATATTGTATTTTTCGAAAAATATTCTGTCGACAACCGAAGCAACATTAATACCTTATTATTTCTCCAAAAAACATTGAATCAAGCAATCATCGGGCAAGACCAGAAGCCTATCAACTTGTTAAGTGGGCAAATGGGCTTTATTGCCTACCATCTAGCAAAAGCACACCCAGGCTCTCTACATTTTACTGACAGAAATGGCCTCATTGAACGCAGCCTGACACTTTGCCCACTAACAAAAAATCGCCCCCGTGTTTCTCAGGGTATTGAAGGACTCGCCACTGTATTTTTTCTTAAAAAACACAAAGAACTCAATCAACACTGTAAAATACCAACGCCTGACCTAATTTTCGATTTATGGTTAGATGTCACCACTGAAAACGCCACAACAACATTGTCACAACTAGGATTTCACCGAATTTTCCTGGATCCTATGCCAAACACCTTGACAGACCAGATGATTCTGGCCAGCACTGATTTTTTGAATACACTCGAGAGAAAATAATGGCCCAATACGTTTTCACCATGAACCGTTTAGGAAAAGTGGTTCCACCTAAACGCGAAATTCTCAAAGACATTTCCCTCTCTTTCTTTCCCGGCGCCAAGATTGGCGTGTTGGGTTTGAACGGCTCGGGGAAATCGACGCTGCTGCGCATCATGGCCGGCGTAGATACCGATTTCATTGGCGAAGCGCGCCCGATGCCCAATCTCAAGATTGGCTACCTACCACAAGAACCACAGCTCGATCCCGCCAAAGATGTGCGCGGCAATGTTGAAGAAGGTTTGGCAGAGCCACTGAACGCCTTAAAAGAACTCGATGCCGTCTACGCAGCTTATGCCGAAGAAAATGCCGACTTCGATGCACTGGCCAAACGTCAAGCAGAACTGGAAGACATTATTCAGGCTTGGGATGCACACAGTATTGAGCACAAACTGGAAGTCGCTGCCGATGCCCTGCGCTTGCCGCCATGGGATGCTGATGTCAGCAAACTCTCCGGTGGTGAGCGCCGCCGCGTGGCACTGTGTCGCCTGTTGATGTCGCGCCCAGATATGCTGCTCTTGGATGAACCCACCAACCACCTTGATGCAGAATCCGTTGCTTGGCTGGAACATTTCCTGGTCGAATTTCCCGGCACTGTTGTGGCCATCACGCACGACCGCTACTTCCTCGACAATGCCGCCGGCTGGATTCTCGAACTCGATCGCGGCCACGGTATTCCGTACGAAGGTAACTACACTTCATGGCTGGAACAGAAAGAAGCGCGCCTGAAGCAGGAAGAGCGCACAGAAGCAGCTCGCCAAAAAACTATCGAACGCGAACTGGAATGGGTGCGTCAAAATCCGAAAGGTCGCCACGCAAAAAATAAAGCACGTCTGGCACGCTTTGACGAACTGAATTCACAAGAATACCAAGCGCGCAACGAAACCAATGAAATCTACATTCCACCCGGCCCGCGCCTCGGCGACAAAGTGCTGGAAGTAGATAATGTCAGCAAATCTTTTGGCGACCGCATACTGGTGGACAATCTGTCCTTTGCCATTCCCAAAGGCGCTATCGTCGGCATTATCGGCCCCAACGGTGCAGGCAAATCCACCCTGTTCCGCATGATTACCGGGCAAGAACAACCCGATAGCGGCACAATCACACTCGGCGACACGGTCAAGCTTGCCTACGTTGAACAATCGCGTGAAAAACTCGACGCCAACAAAACCGTATGGGAAGCCGTTTCTGATGGCCTCGACATCATCAAGATCGGCAACTATGAAGTACCATCACGCGCCTACTTGGGACGCTTCAATTTCAAAGGATCGGATCAACAAAAACGCGTCGGTGAATTATCCGGCGGTGAACGCGGGCGATTGCAGCTGGCTTGCACACTCAAAGAAGGCGGTAATTTTTTATTGCTTGACGAGCCATCAAACGACCTCGATGTAGAAACCCTGCGCGCACTGGAAGAAGCCCTGCAAAATTATCCAGGCTGCGCCATGGTCATCTCGCACGACCGCTGGTTTCTCGACCGAGTGTGCACCCATATTCTCGCGTTTGAAGGCGAAAGCAGCGCCGTGTTCTTTGAAGGCACTTACAGCGAATACGAAGTGGATCATAAAGCTCGAATGGGAGATCAACAGCCGACTAGGATGAAATACAAGCGGTTGCGGGAATGAAGCGTCGTGATAAAAAAACTGCTGTACTGGGTGTTATTTCTACCCATCTCCACAGCGCTATTGCTTGAGGGAGTCCTTCAGCTTGGCAGCGCCATCAATCCTGCTGCATCATTATTTACCACAACAGCGACATGGCAGAACAAGGCAATCAGAATAGTGGCCATGGGCGACTCAAACACCTATGGACTCTATCTTGATCGCAAAGATTCCTACCCGAAACAGCTGGAAACCTTATGGAATAGTACGCACCCAGACAAAAAAATTGAAGTAATCAATCTTGGCTATCCCGGAGCCAATTCATCTAGGCTAGTAGCCAACATTGAACAAGCAATCCAGCACTTTGAACCAGACATTATCCTCATAATGATTGGCACAAATGATAGCTGGACTGCACCAATTACACGCGCTGAGACCAACATATCAAGCAACGCAACATCCTGGATACTGTCACACTCACGCACTTATCGACTGTTCTGCCTACTCACACGACCTGCATTTGATGAGTCTGAAATAACAACCATCACCACTTCTGACCCAGCCCAAAGAGAATCAGCCCAAGGAAAACCCGCTGTCATCGAACACAAAGACATGCGCTTAAATTTTTCAATGGAGTTAAGAAACCACCTAGATCAAAACTTTAACGCTGACGAAATCACAACAACCAACCTAACGAGCCTAATAAAACTCTCACGATATCACAAAAGAAGACTCATATTTCTAACTTATCCCGCCAACAAGAATTACTACAAACAAGCTAACAAACTGACACGAATTACAATGAACCAAGAAAAGTATGCAGACTTTATAGATGTCTCAAGTGCATTCACTAACTTTCAGCCATCAAAAAATGAAGCCAACGACTATTTCTTTCTAGATCTCCATGCAACCGCCAAAGGGAATCACCTGGTTGCTGAAACCATTGCAACCCACTTGGAATCCCTATTAGCTATTGAGGAAAAAAAATAACATTATGAACAAACACCTCATTCTCGGCGGCGCTCGCTCCGGAAAAAGTGCTTATGCAGAAAAGCTGGCCATCGCTTCCGGAAAAAACCTGATCTACGTTGCCACTGCTCAAGCGCTGGATGGTGAAATGCAATTGCGTATTCAGCATCACCAGCATTCGCGTAGCAATCGCTGGCGCACTATAGAAGAGCCCCAAAAACTGGCAGAGGTTTTGCTGCAGCACGCCACTGCAGACACCTATATTTTGGTGGATTGTCTGACGCTGTGGTTGACCAACCTGCTGCTCGCAGGTGATCACAACTTGCAGCAAGAGCGCGATGAACTATTCAAAATTCTGCCACAATTATCAGGAAACATTTTGTTTGTCAGCAACGAAGTGGGCATGGGTGTTGTGCCCGCCGACCCGCTATCACGGCGCTTTGTCGATGAAGCCGGACGCCTGCATCAGCAACTAGCCGCCGTTTGTGATGAAGTGACGTTAATGGTGGCCGGGCTGCCTTTATCGCTTAAATCCTCGGCTTAACGACTTTGCGCCGCCGGTCGCACACCGATCGTCAGGGTTACCGTATTTTTCTGACTGCCACGCAAAAAGCGCACAACTATTTTGTCTCCCGGCTGCGCGCCGGTGATGCGGCGCATGCCGGTGCGAGTAGCCATCGCCGGATCATCATCAAAATGCGTGATCACATCGCCCGGCTGCAAACCTGCTTGTGCCGCAGGGCCATGGCGAAAAATACTGCGCACTACTATGCCCTGCCCGCCTTGTAACCCCAAAGCGCGTGAAGCAAATGCATTCAATGCCTGTGATTCAATGCCAATCCACCCACGTATGACATGACCATACTGCAAAATATCGCCCAACACTTTGCGGGCCGTATCCGAAGGGATCGCATAACCAATACCCACTGAGCCACCGGTTGGACTTTGAATAGCGGTATTGATGCCGACCAAATTTCCTGCTGTGTCCACCAAAGCCCCACCGGAATTGCCCTGGTTAATCGCTGCGTCGGTTTGCAAATAATTTTCCTGGATATTCAATTCCAAACCGTAACGCGCGGCAGCAGAAATAATACCCTGTGTCACAGTCTGCCCAACCCCAAACGGGTTGCCGATAGCTAATACAACATCACCAATTTTTGCATGTTGCGCATCACCAAAATGAATCATCGACAGATCTGGCAAATCAATCTTCAAGACCGCCAGATCCGTTTCTCTATCGGTGCCGACCAAACTCGCCTTGGCATCACGACCATCGTGCAAGCTCACCAAAATCTGTTCAGCATCAGCAATGACATGGTAGTTGGTCAAGATATAACCATCAGCACTGACAATAACACCAGAACCCAATGCGCTCTCAATTCTTTCTTGCGGTGAAACGCTGTTATCCAATAACTGTTGCACCAACGGATCAGCCACAATAGGCGTACGGCGCACACGCTTTTTGGTATAGACATTGACCACCGCAGGCATAGCACGCTCAACAGCATTCGCGTAAGAAGCAGCCGTCGTAACAGGCGTTGCGTCGAACGTCGCAGCAACAGGATCGGCAGGCGTATAAGCCGCCGACTGAAGTGCAGCAATGGATGACTCCAACCCAACAATTTTTTGATGTTGGAGATACAGCAGGGCCGCGAACAAGCCCACAAGGGCTGGCGCCACAATATCCCCTAAGAATCGCCCCCAAAAACGCTGCATCAACAACCTACCTCATACTGAACCCGAGCGATTGTAGCAGTTGGAGTGCGCTATCCCCCAGCGCATCGCTATAATGTGCGCCCACCAGATTCCTCCCTCACCTCTCATCACAGGAGATTCGCCCATGATCAAGCCACACGGTGCTGATGCGCTCAACCCTCTGTTTGTAGCCGACGCGAACGAACGCGCGCGCCTGACAGCTGAAGCTGAACAGCTGCCGTCCCTGTTGATCACTTCGGCGGCGGCGGGCAATGCCGTGATGTTGGGCGCAGGGTATTTCACTCCGCTGCGCGGCTATATGAATTTAGCTGACGCACTGTCTGTTGCTGAAAATTTGCACACCACCAGCGGCTTATTTTGGCCGATTCCTATTTTGAACATCGCCCAGGATGTCACTGCCATTCAAGGTGCAAAACGTATTGCTCTGCGCGACCCCAATGTCGAAGGCAACCCGGTATTGGCCATCATGGATGTCGATGCGATTGAAACGGCTAGCGATGCACAAATGCAGCTGATGGCAAAAAATATTTTTGGCACGCTCGACGAAAATCACCCAGGCGTCGCCAGTTTCCTTGGCGCAGGTCGCCAACTGGTTTCCGGTTCCATTCAAGTATTGAACTACAGTTATTTCCCAACAGAATTCCCAGACACTTTCCGCACTGCACCAGAAATTCGCGCTGAAATTGCCCAGCGCGGCTGGAAAAAAGTGGTGGCCTTTCAAACACGCAACCCGATGCACCGCGCGCACGAGGAGCTGTGCCGCATGGCACAAGAGCGCTTGCAAGCCGATGGTATTGTGATCCACATGCTCCTCGGCAAATTAAAAGCAGGTGATATTCCCGCCGCAGTGCGCGATGCCTGCATCCGCAAAATGGTAGAAAACTACTTCCCAGCCAACACGGTAATGATTGCTGGCTACGGTTTTGACATGATGTACGC
>CAZZNL010000056.1:3516-8401 GCA_964655625.1 uncultured Pseudomonadales bacterium | reverse complement strand
GCCTTGACGCAGATTATCGAAGAGCGTCTGCAGGCAATTAGCGCACAGGCTGAGATTGTGCGCGCGGCTCTGCCAGATATTTTGGCGGCGCAAAAGAGAAAGTTGGTGGATCGTCTGGCCGAGCTGCAAGGCGATATCAATCAGGATCGTATTGAACAGGAGCTGGTGCATCTTGCTCAGCGCTGTGATGTTGACGAAGAACTGGATCGCTTGACGACGCATATCGCTGAAGTGCGGCGTATTATCAACAGCAAGGGCGCAGTGGGGCGCAAACTGGATTTTATGATGCAGGAGCTGAATCGCGAGGCGAACACCTTGTCATCAAAATCCATTTCGACGCTGACCACGCAAGCGGCGGTGGAAATGAAAGTGCTGATTGAGCAGATGCGCGAGCAGGTGCAAAACATTGAGTGATCTGCTCGTAGGAGGCGAGTTGCGCCTGCGCAATCAGACAGTGGATGTGGCCAAGGGTATTGCCGGTGTGTTGGCATATTTTGGACGGTATTTTTTATTGGTGTTGCTGCTGCATATGGTGGTTTTGCGCTGGCTATTTGGAGCAATGGCGGCGTGGTTTCCCAGTGCAAATGCCTTGTTGTTGTCGAGCATGTTTATCGTGGGTATGTTGCTTTCTGTGTTACTGATTGAGGTGGTGAAGCGCAGTGTGGTGCTATCGACATTGTTGTTGCCACTGTCACAGCGTGCAAAGGCTGTGCGGTAATTATGCTGTTGTCAGTGATCATTCCGACTTATAACGAGCGTGAAAATATTGCTCAGTTATTGTCGGTATTGACAGAATGTTTGCACGAAATTTCTGGCGATTACGAGATAGTTGTCGTCGATGACAGCTCCACGGATGGCACGGGAGAAATTGTTGCGCAATGCGGGTATTCGTCAGTGAGTTTGTTGTCGCGTTGTGGAAAGCGCGATTTGTCTTTGTCGTTGTTTGATGGGTTTAATGCCGCTGCAGGGCGCTATGTGGTGGCTATGGATGCTGATGGCCAGCACGATCCATGGCTTGTGCCTGTGTTACTCAATACGGCAACTGTCACGAGTGCAGATCTGGTCATTGCGTCGCGCTATGGGGTAGGTGGGTCGATAGAGGGGTGGAATTGGTTTCGGCGAGGTGTGTCGCTGTTGGCGACGCGGCTGGTGCAAGGCCGTATCAAACAGCCTATCAGTGATCCTTTGAGTGGCTTTTTTTTATTGTCGCGCACGATGTGGCGCGATTTGCATTGGCAGCAGCCTCCTGCAGGTTTCAAGTTATTGTTAGATATTCTTTTTCTAAAACCGGAAGTGCGTTGGCAGGAATGCGGTTATCGGTTTTCTGCAAGACTGCACGGTGCCAGTAAATTCAATGTATCGGTCTGCCTGGCATTCATGAAAGCTCTGTGGCGGCAACAATGTTAGGGAAAAAGCGTCTGCTGCATGACCATCAGTTGCGTGACTATCTTTTGCATGACTATGCTGGTGCTGTGATTGCGGCAATGTTTATCTTGGGGGTGTTGTTGCCTTCATTGTCGCGCTTTGGCCTGTGGTTTGATGAAATTTTTAGTGTGGTGATGTCGCGCAATATCGACAGCATCATCAATATGGTGTCAACGCAAGAAAATAATATGCTGCTGCATTACCTGTTTTTGTGGCTGTGGCAGCCATTGGGTGATGGTAGTGAATTCTACTTGCGTTCGTCATCGATTATTTTTGTGTTGCTTGCGTTGTTGCCTTTGTGTGCTGCAGCTAAACGCTTGTGGAATCAGTCGGTAGCGCACATTGTTCCCGTGTTGTTTGTGAGTCATTTTCTGGTGCTGGAGCATGCGCGCAGCTGTCGTGGATATGCATTGGCATTGTTCATCTCTGCGCTGGTTTGCTGGCGCTGGGCTATAGCTTGGCACAGTGACAGGCTGCGCGACTGGATCGTTGTCGGCGCTTTGGCTGGTCTTGCTGTGTGGTCGCATTATTTTGCGATATTGATTGTGCCGGTATTGTTATTTGCTATGGGGTGGTGCCGAGGTTGGCAGCTGCCGTGGCGGTCATTGTCGTGGGCGGCATTGGTGTTTGCTGTGCTTGCTGCGCCGATTTTTTTGACGCGACCACCAGATGGCGCAGCGCAATTGGGTTGGGCGAATGTGCCAGACCTTGCGGCAATTATCGGTACTTTGTGGTTGCTGTTGGGTTCCAATGGCTTGAGTGATAAATGGCTTTTGGCGGCGGCGTGGTTATCCGGTTTGGCGTGGTGTGCTTGGCGGTATTGGCGCAATCCTGAACGCACAAGTCTTTATTCCCTGGAAATGGGTTTGTCGCTTGGATTAATCGTTGTCGTGGCATTGGTGTTGCTGGAAAGTGTATTGGCGCAACCGGTGTTTGTGTATCGATTTTTTGCACCTTTGGTGCCGATCTATTGCTTGGTGTTTGCAGTAGTGCTGGCGCGGTTGTGGCCTTTCTGGCGCGGGTTGTTAATGGTGTTGTTGCTGTTGACAGCAGGCTACGAAACGTGGCGTTTTTATGCGGTGAACGCGGTGCCGTCGCGTTTTTGGTGGCGACCCGCCGTGCAGCATCTTGTGCAGCGCATGCAGACAGAAGATGTGGTGCTGGTATATCCCACTTTTTTGCGCATGCCGGTGGATTACTATCTGGATCAATTTGATGCGCGGCGGCATCTGCCGCGACCACAGGAATATGCATCAGCACCTTATCGACTGGGCGGCGGCGTGGAGTCTGCTCCCGACTGGCAGTATTTGCAGATGTTGTCAGAAAAGCCGGTGCGCGTGTGGTTGATTGCTGCAGAACAACAGACGGCGGCCTGGGTGCGGCTGCAGCGCACACAATTGCCCGCGATCCGCACGCTGTTGGCGCGCAATCATCAATTGGCGTATGACGCGCACTACGACACGATGTCTATGCAGCGCTATGATCCTGTGCCTGTTGCGCGTTCTACGACTGACGAGTAGTGATCGACAATGGTAAGTCGTCGACGGGTTTGGCAAAAGGAAAGTGCTGGATTTTGGTGGGATAGTAGTGCGGTTTCGCAAAATCAAAACGACAGTGATGGATCAGCTCTGCAAATGTACTTTTGAATAACAGTTCAGCAAAGTGCATGCCGATACATTTGTGTGCGCCGCCGCCAAATGGCGACCACATAAAAGGATGTTTTTTATGCTCGGCAATGCCATCAGAAAAACGTTCTGGCCAAAACGTTTGTGAACGGGTCCACCATGTATCCATTTGCTGGATGTAATGAACGGGTGCGGAGACCATGGTGTGCGCTGGAATCTGTATGCCGTCGATAGTGCAGTCGCGCACGGTGCGCCGGAAAATATTGCTGACAGGTGGATGCAGGCGCAGTGTTTCACGAAATACCTGATCCAGTAGTGGCATTTTTTCCATCATGGTGTCGTAAGTAGCGGGATACGGTGTTTGCGCATGAATACGGTTTTGCAAGGCATCATCATGGGCGAGATAGTAGCCCGCCATCGTGATGGCGCTGGTCGTGGTGTCGTGCGCAGCTAGCATCAGAAACACCATGTGTTCAGCAATTTCCTGATCGGAAAAATATTCGCCAGCTTCATTTTTCTCACGGCAGAAATGACTGAAGATATCTCGATCGCTACCGTTACGTTTTTTCTGTACCAGTTTTTGAAAATAGTTTGATAAGTAACGGCGACCATTCATGCCTCGGCGATAGAGTAGCCCGGGCCAGTCCTTGCGGATCATGCCCATCGAGCCTTCCATTAAGTTGATAAAGGCGCGATTGATATTGTCTTCGTCACTGTCGGCGGCATCGACTTTGCAGAACACTTCAAAGGCGATGGCCAATAATAGTTTTTTGGTTTCGGTATAGAAGTGGATATGGCCTTGCTGCTGCCAGCGTGTCACGGCCTGTTGCACGATGCTATTGATGATGTCGCTGTAGTCGCGCATGTTCTCTGATTTGAACGCTGTCTGCATGATGCGGCGATGCAGGCGGTGTTCCTCAAAATCGCGCATCAACAGGCCGCCGGCAAAAAAATCACCCATGAAAATATCCCAGCCTTTTTTGACGGAGAAGTTTCTGTCGGCATCGAGCAGAATGGTCTGTAGGTATTGCGGCCCCAGTAGCAGTACCGCTTTTTGTCCTGTGATAGAAATGCGACTCACCGGGCCGTACTTCTGGTAGTGCTCATGGAAGGTGCGTATGGGGTCAGCAAACATGGCGATGGTTTTGCCGACAAAAGGCAGGCCGTACTCACCCTGAATATGCAGTAGCTGCTGATTGCTGGGTGTCAGCGCATAGTCCGCAGTCTTTTCCGCTGTATGGTTTGTTGCTGTATTGCTTGCTGCATGGCGAGTGGCTTTCATAGGGCTCTCGGGTCGATATGGCTTTGCAAGCCATGATAGCGAACTGGTCTGTGCTGCATAGCGGTCGACAATCCCATGTAAAATGCACTGATCTACCGATGCAGACAGTGTTATGACGAAGCCTGAAGACACCACCCATTTTGGCTACCAACAGGTACCGGTGGCAGAGAAGCAGCGCAAGGTGGCCGAAGTGTTCCACTCCGTCGCGGCGCGCTATGACGTGATGAATGATCTGCTCTCCGGGGGGATACACCGGTTGTGGAAACGCTTTACGATCGAGGTATCGGGCGTGCGCGCAGGGCATCGCGTGTTGGATATTGCCGGTGGCACGGGCGATCTCGCGTTTCGCTTTTCACAATTGGTGGGCGCTGCGGGGCAGGTGGTATTGGCCGATATCAATGCCTCGATGTTGGCGGTGGGGCGCGATCGTTTGATTGATCGCGGCGCAGTGGGCAATGTGCAATTTGCTCAGGCCAATGCGGAATGTCTGCCCTTTCCTGACAACACGTTTGATTGCATCACCATCGCATTTGGTTTGCGCAATGTCACCGAC
>CAZZNL010000056.1:0-3506 GCA_964655625.1 uncultured Pseudomonadales bacterium | reverse complement strand
GAGTTTTCCAAACCCGGCAATCCCCTGTTGGCGAAAGCATACGATGCGTATTCTTTTCATGCGATGCCGGTGATTGGAAAACTGGTCGCTAACGATGCAGACAGTTATCGCTATTTGGCGGAATCCATTCGCATGCATCCGGATCAAGAAACGTTGAAAGTGATGATGCAAGAAGCCGGTTTTGCTTCGTGCGAGTTTTACAACATGACCGGCGGTGTAGTGGCGCTGCACAAGGGAATAAAACCCTAATGACAGCCGGCAACCATGGATCTACGTTGAAAACGGGCGTGTTGTTGGCGTTGGAGCGCGCCATTAACAGTAGCTTGGCGTATGACCCCATGACGCAGCAGGCGTTGTCGGTATTGGATGGCAAAGTACTGCATGTGGTTTGTACCGTTCCCGCGCACTCGGTATATGTTTTGTTTGTGGATGCACATGTAGAACTGTGGTCGCTGTTTGATGGTGTCGCAGACACCACGTTGTCAGGCAGTTTGACGGCATTTCTGAATCTGTGGCGCCACCGCCAACGCGCCACTGCTTTGGCAGAGAGTCAAGTCTCGTTGACCGGCGACACAGCCTTGCTACAGCAATTGCAACAGATTGCTGCCACAGTAGATATTGATTGGGAAGCGCTGCTCGCTGAGCACACCGGTGATGTGATTGCACACCAATTGGGTCGCGCGGCGCGCGGCGCTAGCAATTGGCTGTCTGCGGCGCGCCATGAAGCGGAGCGTTTGCTGCAGGAGTTTTTACAATTTGAAAATCAAGCAGCGCCGAGTCGCCATGAAGTGGCGCAGTTTTGTCAGGATGTTGATGCTGTACAGTTGCGCATGGATCGCTTGCAGGCTGGAATCGCCGCCTTTGCCGCGCGTCGACAGCAGAACCAGGAGTAGAGGATGGCCTTGTGGCGTTTGTTGACGATCTTGCGTGTTGTGGCGTATTACCGCTTGGATCGAGATCTGCTGGTTTTGCGCCTGCCTCTGTTGTGGCGGGTATTTTTGCGCTGCTCGCCGTGGAATTGTTTGTCGCGCTGTGATGCCAAGTTGTTGCAGGGTGAACGCCTGCGTTTGGCGTTGGAAGCTTTGGGTCCTGTCTTTGTCAAATTTGGCCAGCTGTTGTCGACGCGTCCGGATTTGGTACCTGATGATATAGTGCGTGAATTGCGTTATTTGCAGGATAGGGTTCCGCCATTCGCCAGCGAAGTGTTCGTCGCTATTGTGGAGCAGGCGCTAGGCAAAAATATTGCCGATATCTTTCAATCATTCGATAGAGAGCCCTTGGCTTCAGCATCTGTTGCACAAGTGCACAGTGCGGTATTGCCCACTGGCGAAAGTGTGGTGGTGAAAGTCATTCGTCCAGGTATTGCCGCCACAATAGAAAAAGATATTGCGTTGATGGAATGGTTGGCGAGGTTGGTGGAGCGGTTTTCGCCGGATGGTCGGCGTTTGCGCCCAGTTGAAGTGGTGGCCGATTACCGCCACACAATTTTTGATGAGTTAAATCTGCAGCATGAGGCCGCGAATGCGGCTCAGTTGCGACGCAATTTTGAGCAGTCGCCCATGCTGTATGTGCCGAAAGTGTATTGGGATTATTGTCGGCCTCAAGTGATGGTGATGGAGAGAATTTACGGGATTCCTGTCACCGACGTTGCTGCACTCAATGCACAGGGAACCGATATGAAATTGCTGGCGCATCGCGGGGTGGAGATTTTTTTCACCCAGGTGTTTGATCACAACTTCTTTTATGCGGATATGCACCCCGGCAATATTTTTGTCTCGACACAGCATCCACAGCGCCCGCAGTACATTGCCATCGATTGCGCCATTGTCGGTTCGCTGTCACGCGAAGATCAGTATTATCTGGCGCGCAATTTGCTGGCGATTTTTCACCGCGATTATCATCAAGTAGCGCAGCTGCATCTTGAGTGCGGTTGGGTGCCGGCTCAGACGCGCGCATCTGATTTTGAAGCGGCGATTCGCACGGTGTGTGAACCGATTTTTGAAAAGCCGATCAGCGAAATTTCTTTTGGCCTGATCTTGGTCAACCTGTTTCAAACGGCGCGCCGGTTTGATATGACCGTGCAGCCCTCTCTGGTGCTGTTGCAGAAAACGCTGCTCAATATCGAAGGTTTGGGACGACAACTGTATCCGCAACTGGATCTGTGGCAGACGGCGGTGCCCTTTCTGGAGCGCTGGATGCAGGCGCGCTATCACCCTAAAAATGTGCTGGCTGAATTGCGTCGCCACGGCCCCGCCTGGTTGGAAAAAATGCCGGAAGTGCCGGAACTGCTGTTTGATGCGGCGGAGCAAATTCGTCGCTTTGAGCAGGTGGCCCCGGCTATTCAGCTGGCGGCACAGCAGATGCAACAACTGGAGTTGCAGCAGCAACAGGGTCGCCGTCGCAGTCGATGGGTGTTGGCAGCAGCACTGTTGGCGGGTGCATCGTGGCCATATTGGGGTGACGGTCTGACCTTGCAGCTCTGGCAGGTTTTGCTGGCGCTGGCTGCATTGTGGTGGGCTGCGGGTTAGGCAGCTGATGGTGCTACTGCCAGCGTGCAGGCACCCAGCGCTGTGCCAAGGCTGTGGCCCAGCGTGCCAGCCAAGGCGTGAAGTAGCCCCAAGCCAGTGTCTGTGTCGCGATCAAGCCGCCACCGACTATGACATCGGTAAACCAGTGCGCGCCGGCAAATAGGCGCGGCAACATAAACGCCGCAGCAACCGCCACAATCACTACGCTCCAACGATTGATCTGTTGCAGCAGCAGGAATGCGCTCACGATCATCAACACGGCGGCGTGATCGCCGGGGAAACTGCTGCTGGAGCCGTCTTTGGCATTGAATTCTGGATACAGCTCACGCATCAGCACCGCTGGTTGTAATACGCGTGAAGGGCTGATGCGGTTGTAGTCCAGTGCTTCGATGATTTGACGCAGCAGCACACGGAATACCAGCAGCAGCACCAACATCAGCAGCAGTTGCATACAGGCCTGAGCGCGCGCTGAACGAGGAATCAGTAAGTCGGGAATGACTAGAAACGGTGCGAGCAAAAATAATGGCAGTAAATCCATTGCGCGAAAGCTGAGCAATGCCCATAAGGTTCCCCATGTGCTTCGCGGTGCCAGTGAGCCGTTGAGTGCGAAAAAGATTTGTTGATCCCAATGATCCCAGATTGCACGTGAGGTCGGCAGTAGCCAGCTAACCAGCAGGATGAGGCAGATGAGTTGGCAGATGATAAAGCCGCGCCAATGGTTGCCGGTCATGAAACGTATCCCTTATCTGTGTTGTGTGTATGCACGGTGTTTGTGTTGCAGAGGGAGTGTAGAGAAATTTTTGCCATATAGCAGCAGATTGCCGGCAGTAGTGTGGTGAGCGAGCCGAGAGTGGGATCAATGTCGGTGAGGTGGCGCGGGAGCTGTCGTGCTAGGCTTGCCGCTGCTTTGGATACAGGAAATAGACAATGAGTAAACGCAATCGATGGCTAGTGGGCATTGCGGTGATATTGGTCGTG
>CAZZNL010000055.1:5681-8558 GCA_964655625.1 uncultured Pseudomonadales bacterium | reverse complement strand
AAGCTTCACCTGAGCGGCGTCGGCAGCAGTGCGAACGTAAATGAAATCGCTCTCACGTTCATACGCGTAGCCTCGCGTTTTGAGAATTGCATCGAGTGCGCGATCGACGGTGACGTCCTGCAGGTTCAGCGTCACACGGCCTGTGAGTGCAACAGTGTGCGCAATGTGGGCTGCGCCTGCAGTTGCTACTGTGATACCTGAGGACTTCACTACGTCTTCCGCTAGTTCAGTACGGTCTGCAGGGCCTTCTTCATGACCATGGCCGTGGTCATGGCCTTCGTCTTTATCGCCATGCTCACCCCCCGGTTTGTCAGGGGCAGGTTTTTCTTTATGATCTGCCTGATTATGCTCTGGCTCGCGTTCATGTTGTTCAGCTTCATGTCCGTGTTCATCGTGTGCATGGCCTATGTGATCATCTGCATGTTTTTCGGCAAAAACCGTAGTCGGCAAACCAAAAGCCAGCAGCACAGCCAAACCAAGTTTCAAAATCTTCGGTGTGAAAAAAAAAATTTTCATATCAATTATTCCTGTGAATTTTTCAGCAAAGGTTCCGCCGTAAGTTGTTCAATGTCGATGCGAAAACGGTGGGCTTTATCAGCAGCATCCAGCAGAGCCAGTTGCGCCGATAGCAGTTCTTGTCGGGATATCAACCATTCCTGATACCCCAGCTGGCCGCTGGCAAACGCAGCGCGAGTGGATTGCAGCGCTTGTTCCAGCAGGGGAATCACGGTGCTTTGCAGGGCATGCACTTCATCCAGGGATTGCTGTCGTTGGCCGTGCAGGGCTTGTAGCTGTGCCCGCCATTGTTGCAAGGCGGCGTCCTGCACGAAAGTAGCCTCGTCTTTTTCTGCCTGCGCAGCCTGCAAGGCCCCAGCATTACGCTTTCCGGCAAACATCGGCACACTCATGCTGGCAACCAGCGCCATGTCATCCGTTTCATTGAGTTGCCGCACACCGGCAGACCAGTTGATATCGCGTCTGGCATTGGCTTGTGCCATGCGCACCTCAGCATCTTTCAGGCGCGTTTCGCTGGCCAATCTCAGTACCGAAGGGTTACGGCTGGCACGTTCATGCAGCGCCGCAATCGGCTCCTGAGAACCTACCTTTAGCAAGTCACCGGACACCGTAAGGAAATCCGGCTCGGTATCACCCCACATGGCGGCCAGCAACGTGCGATTCGCGCGCGCTGAACTGGCGGCACGCCCACTCGCCAGTCTGGCTTGTTCCAGTGATGCCTTCGCTCGCAGTACATCTGCTTGTGAACCACCACCTGACTCTGCGCGACGCTTGACAGCCTGCACCGTTTCACTGGCCAGTTTTTCCGCTTCGCGTGCTAGGGCGAGACGCTCCTGTGCTACCAGCGCATCCAGGAACCGGCGCGCCACTTCACCGCTGGCATCCAGTGCGGCAACTTCCTGTTCAGCCCGCAACCGATCCAGCCTCGCATCGGCAACAGCCATTCTGGCGTCACGCTTATGCCCCAGTTCCAGCACAGATGACAAAGACAAGGTGGTATCCATCGCCTCCGTGCCACTGTAGTCACCGCTGCCTGCAAAGTTCTCCAGTTCAATACCTGCTTCCACAGCAGGGTGCAAGGCATCAGTTTGCGCTCTCCCCTGCAGAGCCATTTCCCGCAATGGAAAAACCTGCAATTCAGGATTTTTCTCCAAAGTACGCTCCAGTGCGGAAGCCAGTGTCAGCGATGTGTCTGCCTTTGCAGGCAAGGAAGCAAACTGGCAAACAACCGCTAATAACAGGCTGGCCATCGACACACGCAGGTGACGATATTGAAATTGATTAAACGGCGCCATATACCCTCCAACAAAATAATGGCAATGCAAACCCACCGATGTCATGCATCAGAAGGGCTTATCATTAGATGGAAGAAAATTCAGGATGCCTGCGGCAAACAATCTTTGTTGTTGAACACGCCTAGATTTATTTTTTCGTCTGGCTGCAACACCAATGGCAGTGTTATTTGTGTATGACCACCACTGACTACAGATTGCCGCCTATTTACACGCTTGGTACGCATTGGCGTTTTTTTGCATTCGGATACTGCCAGCAGAGTGCCGCTCTTATCGAATACTTTGGCTTGAATATACCCTTTGGCTTTGCTGGACTCTGGGTAAAGATTCGCAGAAATAACTGTTTCATTCTGCTTGTTAGAGATACGAACCTGTGAAAATTTCCAGCCAGAATTTTCAGGAGAAATGTTGACTGCTGGTGAAATATACTGAATAGAGCAAGCAGCCAGAGCCAATGAGTTGAAGACAATAAGAAAAGTGTAGGAAAATTTCATAGTGAAACCCTTTGCGAGACAAACAAATAAACAAGGCTGATGCAGCTGCAACAACCAATTATTGGTAAAGCACAGGGTTAAACGGCGGGAGGGCGGAGCAATTGCCTGGAAGGCGGGGAAGGAATAAAGCGTGAATAGCTTGCAGTAAAACGATTATTGGAAGCGGAAAAGTCGAAGCCATGATGAGTCAACACTGCACTGAAATACCCGTGGCAACAATGGCCGTGCTGATGGATGCCGCAATCTTGCGTTATTTGGTCCGCATCAACCGATGTATTTGTCAGGTTCTGTGAAACAGTTTGATGATCCACTGAATGATGATCAAAATCACACAGCTCAACCCCTGCCGCCACAGACTGGAGCATGAAGGCAGACACCAATAAAAAGTAAAGCCACCGCTTGATCATCCCAACACTCTAGCAAGGTGTCACTCAAATTGCCAGCCAAGCCGTACCGACCAACTGCATTCATACTGATACCATTACATCTAATAAGATCGAACGAGCCGGCATCTATCTTGCAATGTACAATGGACACCATGTTTCATTTCCCGCAAAACGCCCACCTTGGAGACC
>CAZZNL010000055.1:4600-5671 GCA_964655625.1 uncultured Pseudomonadales bacterium | reverse complement strand
CAACATGATCAGCAAACCCGGCAAAGTGGGGATGGTTTCACTGGGTTGCCCCAAGGCATTGGTGGACTCCGAACGCATTCTGACGCAATTAAAGTTGGAGGGTTATGACGTTGTGCCAACTTATGAAGATGCCGACCTGGTTGTCGTCAATACCTGCGGATTTATTGACAGCGCCAAACAAGAATCGCTGGATGCCATCGGTGAAGCCATGGCAGCCAACGGCAAAGTAATCGTGACCGGCTGCATGGGTAACGGTGCTGATGCAGAACGCATCAAACAAGCTCACCCCAATATCTTGTCCATCTCTGGTGCAGCACAATACGAACCGGTGATGGCTGCTGTGCACGAATATGTACCACCGCAAAATAATCACAACCCGCTCGTGGATTTAGTACCGCCGCAAGGTATCAAACTCACACCGCGACACTACGCCTATGTGAAAATTTCAGAAGGCTGCAATCACCGCTGCTCGTTTTGCATTATTCCCTCCATGCGCGGCGATCTGGTCAGCCGACCTATTGGCGAGGTGATGGATGAAGCCGAGCGCTTGGTCAACGCCGGCGTAAAAGAGCTACTGGTTATTTCTCAAGATACCTCCGCCTACGGCGTCGATGTGAAATACCGCACAGGTTTTTGGCAAGGGCAACCACTCAAAACACGCATGCGTGAACTGTGTGAAGCACTCGGCTCCCTTGGTGTCTGGACGCGCTTGCATTACGTTTACCCTTATCCACACGTGGATGACATTATTCCGCTGATGGCAGACGGAAAAATCCTGCCCTATCTCGACATTCCCTTCCAACACGCAGCGCCTGACATTTTGAAAGCAATGAAGCGCCCTGCCCACGGCGAAAAAACACTGGAGCGCATTCGTCAGTGGCGCAGCATCTGCCCTGACATCACCTTGCGCTCCACATTTATTGTCGGTTTCCCCAGCGAAACAGAAAACGATTTCAATACGCTGCTGCAATGGATGGAAGAAGCACAATTGGATCGTGTCGGCTGTTTCCAATATTCCCCAGTAGAAGGCGCAGCAGCCAATGCACTGCCCAATCAAGTGCCTGATGACAT
>CAZZNL010000055.1:0-4590 GCA_964655625.1 uncultured Pseudomonadales bacterium | reverse complement strand
GCGTTGGGAGCGCTTCATGGCGACGGCGCAACGCATCTCTGCGCACAAGATGCAACAGAAAGTTGGCCACGAAATAGATGTGTTAATTGATGAAGTGGATGAAGACGGCGCTATTGGGCGCAGCAAAGCCGATGCGCCGGAAATCGACGGTGCGGTATATCTCAACGAGGCCACGCACCTACAACCCGGTCAGATTGTGCGTGCCACTGTGACCGAAGCAGACGATTACGATCTCTGGGCTACATTGCTCTGAAAAAACAACACTAGAGGTTTTCTTGCATGGCTTATCTCAATGACGCACAGCTGCGCACACTTGGTGAATTTCTTGATTCACCCACCCGCCCAGAAAACACCATGACCCTGCCAGAAGTACGCGGTTTTTTGTGGGGCCTTGCCAGCGCACCATCCGATGTTGATATCGATGACTGGTTGCCGTTCTTGTTTGATGGTGCAGAAGCCAATTACCGCAATGACAGCGAAGAAGAAAACATCGTCACTCTTCTGTTAGCACTGCTAGACGAACAATATCAGCGCATCGAGGATGACGATGCAGACATTGCCGCAAAAGAATACGCGTGGCATATCGCCGAAGAGCAGCGCTGGCCACTGACTGCATGGTGCAACGGCCTGTTGAAAGCGCACTACTGGTTAGAGGAAGACTGGAACACACTGCTGGCAGAAACCGAACCCGTCAAAACCGATGACGGCATGTTTGATATCGTGGCTGAAATTGACAGCACGCTTGATGTCGCTGCGCTCTTTGCCGACACCAAAGGTGCCATGGCAGATGCCGACGAAGATGAAGACAGCTTTCTAACTGCGCTGGCCGGCATCGCAGAACAACTATCGTGGGTGATGATGAATTATGCCGAGTGCGGCTGCTTGCTGGCCGACATGCTAGAAGATGACGAACCACAAGAACCTTATCGCCGTGAGCAACCCAAAATCGGTCGCAACGACCCTTGCTTTTGCGGCAGCGGTAAAAAATATAAACAATGTTGCGCCAATGCTGCCAATGATGAATAAATCTGCATCCACCAAGACGTCATCACTGAATCTGGCCGATTTTGATCTGCTGCTTTTTGATCTCGACGGCACGCTAGTCGACAGCGCTACCGATATTGCCGCTGCAGTTGATGAAACGCTAACAGCAAGACATTGGCCTGCTGCAGGTGTCGAGCGCGTGCGCGGATGGATAGGCAACGGTTCACGCAAATTGATCGAGCGCGCTATCGCATTTGCCAACAACAACGATGATGAAACATTGCAAGACCGCGTGCATGAGGAATTTTTACAAGCCTACGCCAGACATAACGGCCCGGACACCCGCGTCTTTGATGGTGTTTATGCGTTCTTGAATCATTGCGCCGCACGCAACAAGAAAATGGCTTGTGTCACCAACAAACCCGAGCACCTCGCCAAACAGTTACTGGCACACCTCGACATGACGCGTTACTTCAGCATCATTATCGGTGGCGATACACTTCCACAACGCAAACCAGACCCTACGGCGTTGCTGCACTGCTGTCGGCAACTACAGGTGCCTGTTGAACGCACCCTGATGATTGGCGACTCCGAAACCGATGTGAAAAGTGCCCGCGCCGCCGCGATAAAAGTCTTGTGTGTCAGTTACGGCTATAACCGCAGCGGGCACATCGCTACATGCAATCCAGATTGGGTTATCGATCATTTTGGTGAAATCAGCACCAATTAGCGGACATAAAAAAACGGAGCTTTATAGCTCCGTTTTTTTATTTTCATCACTTATTTTTATTTCTGGCTCTTTTATTTCTGCTTAATCTGCTCTGCAGATTGAGTAATAGTTTCTGGATCCAAGCCTTTGTGTCCCCACAAATCGCCTTCACAGAACTGGCGCGGCAGCCAGTTTTCATCCACAACTACACCATCCCAACCGATTTCCACTTCAAAACCGAATGGACTGCTCATATAAAACGACAACACATTGTCATTCACATGGCGACCCAGCGTCGATTTGATAGTGACGCCAGCTTCCAGTGCGCGCTCATACGCTTGTAATACGTTATCGACACTTTCACACTCCAACATCATGTGATGCACGCCATCAATAGGGCCTACACGCGTGATTCCAACAGTGTGGTGGCGGCCATTGCAGTAATAGAAATTGGCAGACATATCCGGGCCAAAGCCAATGTAATCCGACAATTTGAACCCCAACACACGCGAATAGAAATCAACGTTAGCCTGGAGATCAGACACAAACAGATTCAAGTGTCCCAATCCCATATCACCGGTTTTGAACGCCATACCTTTCGGCGACACAAATTTGTAATCATCCGTAGCGGCATAAAACAATTCGATCGCATTGCCGGAAGGATCTTTGGTGTAGGCGATCCCCGTCACTGCGCGGCCATACGCCTCTTCAGCACTGCCCATACGCACTTCTATGCCGGCAGCCTTTAACTCGGCAACTGCATCTTCTAAATCCTGACGCGATCCCAATTCCAAGCCGATGTACATAATGCCGGCATTGGTCTGGCTGGGGTGAATAGCAATGCGCCACTGGCGTTGATCCATTTTGAAATAGACCGAACCATCAGGACCGATACCTGTGCCTTTGCTAGCAGGGCCTGAGGTTGGGTCCATAGGAATGCCCCACGCTTCACCGGGCAGGCAGCGCGCAGGCATCAAGCCAATAATTTCCGTGCCGTACTTCAACCACTGCGATGGATCTGGCGCACCAAAACCCACATAACCCAAACCTCTGATATTCATACTCTGCTCCTGTTGTTGATTGCTGTTATCTTGCTACTGTCGAATATGACCATCGCCAAATACCACATATTTTTGCGACGTCAGCCCTTCCAGTCCCACGGGACCGCGGGCGTGAAACTTATCGGTGGAAATACCAATTTCGGCACCTAAACCGTATTCAAAACCGTCTGCAAAGCGCGTCGAAGCATTGACCATCACACTGCTGGAATCCACTTCGTTGATGAAACGCCGCGCCTTGGTGTAATTCTCTGTGACGATACTTTCCGTGTGCTTGGAACTGTAATCATTGATATGTGTCATGGCTTCATCAATATCCGCCACGACTTTTATCGACAATACTGGTGCCAAATACTCGGTAGACCAATCATCCTCAACTGCCGTTTTGATGCCAGGCAAAATGGCGCATGTTTTTTCACAACCGCGCAACTCCACTTGCTGTTCATCGTATCGCGCCTTGATGGCGGGCAAAAAACTGGCGGCAATGCGCTCGTGTACCAACAATGTTTCCATGGCATTACAAACACCATAGCGATGACACTTGGCATTGAAGGCTATTGCCAATGCTTTTTGTAAATCGGCTTCATCATCGACGTACACATGGCAAATGCCATCCAGATGTTTGATGACCGGCACGCGCGCCTCTGCTGCAATACGCTCGATTAATCCTTTGCCACCGCGCGGCACAATCACATCGACAAATTCAGGCATGGCCACTAACAAACCCACCGCCGCTCGATCCGTGGTATCGATAACTTGTACCGCATCTTCTGGCAATCCCGCGCGCTGCAAGCCTTCGCGCACACACGCTGCAATCACGCGATTGGCGCGTATCGCCTCCGAACCGCCACGCAAAATGCAGGCGTTGCCACTTTTAAGGCACAGGCTCGCCGCCTCTACCGTGACATTGGGGCGCGACTCATAAATGATGCCCACCACGCCCAGCGGCACACGCATCTTGCCCACCTGGATGCCGGAAGGACGGTAATTCATGTCGGTGATGGCACCGACAGGATCCGGCAGCGCCGCCACTTGCTGCAAGCCTTCAATCATGCCTGCAAACGCCTTGTCGCTGATGGTCAAACGATCCAACAGCGCTGCATCCAGCCCATTGGCACGCCCCGTTGCCACATCTTCAGCATTCGCTGCCAAAATTTGCTGGCGGTGCACTTGCAAAGACTCGGCAATCGCCAATAAAGCCGCATTTTTTGCTTGCGTGGACGCACGCGCCACCAGCCGACTGGCCGTGCGGGCACGCTGCCCTACTTCACTCATATACTGTGGGATATTCACTGCTATTTACTCGATCAAAAACAACTGCATTGTAACGGAAAGTGTCGGCACTACCGTCACTCAGCTGGCGGCGCTGCAGCAGTACGATTGAATACCACTTGCAAAAACACGCGAAAAGTCACCCAGAGAGAACGCAAACTCCAATGTTTGAGCGCTTGCACAACACGTCGTGGCGTAAAATAAAAACGCATATTGGCTCGACGTATCACCTTACCTAGCGGATAGCCATACACGCGCTCATACCAGGATGTGTAACCACGATAACTGCCGCTATCTACTTTTGCTGAATCCAATGTTATCGCTTCATTTTCTTTCAGCGCCAAGCCAAATAGCGGCGTATTGGGCTGCGGAATTACCGTAAAAAAATACGCCAAGGTCATCGGCGTAGTCAGCGCGAAATTAATGGTTGCCTCCAACTCCTCCGCCGTTTCCGTTGGAAAACCCAACATAAAAAAACATGTCGATTGAACATTGCGATCATAGAAATAACCCAATGCTTCCTTGGCTTTATCAATGTCAAGATTTTTTTCAATCAAGGCCTGTAAC
>CAZZNL010000054.1:0-8663 GCA_964655625.1 uncultured Pseudomonadales bacterium | reverse complement strand
GCGTGAAGGTTTGGGTATCGTGTTGTTTATGACGTTTGCCGGGCTGCATTTCCTGGCGGCCTTGCCAGCTAATACGTGGGTACAGCAGTGGTTGGGTGTGTTGCCAGCGCCATGGCTGTCTGCTGCGGCTACGGGTGCTGATATCAGTGCTGGTTTGGCGGTGTTGGCTTCAGCCGTTGCGCTGTACTACATGTATCGCTGCTATCGCATCAAAGCGCGTCCGTTTTGGAATCACAAACAAACCGCATTCACGTTTGCAGGCAATGCGCTGGTGTTGGGCAGTGCCGTGGTGGGTGTATTTGCCGTGCCATACGGTTTGTTGATGGCGACAAAAGTAGCGCCGCTGCTGTCGCTGCTCGGTTCGTTGATGGCACTGGGTATGTTGTTGGAAGGCGTGGGTTTGTACCTGCATGCACACGATTTGGCTGGTACAGAAAGCGAAGGTGCGGCGTCGTTTTATATGCAGCTCACCACATTTGGTAAAACCTATTTTGCACGCAATGTGATGTTGGGTATGAACACAGTGGCGGCGTTGTTGTTGGCGAGCGCGAGTGCCGTGAGTATGTGGGTATTGGCAGCTTGGTTGGTATTGCTGCTCACCACACTGGCAGAGGCGTTAGTGGGTCGCGCTTTGTTCTATGTGTTGGTCGTGCCAACCACGATGCCGGGTGCGTTTTTCTGGAAGAACAAAGCCTTTGAACAGCATGCGCGCGAAACAGGTTTGGCAAACATGCCGCAAGTGGGTGTGGCGCCATTGAAGCATTGATCACTAAAATACAGGCAACTGTTTTTGGAGAGCGATCATGCAATACCTGTTTTCTTACGGCACGCTGCAGTTGAAAAGTGTGCAACTCCCTAATTTCGGGCGTGAGTTGGTTGGGCGGCCAGATCAGTTGCTGGGGTATGTCATTGAACAGGTGGAGATCACTGATCCGCGCGTGTTGTCAGAGAGTGGACAAAAATATCACCCCATTTTGAGATTTACCGGCAACAGTGCGGATGAAGTTGCCGGTACTGTTTTTGAAGTGACGGAACAGGATTTGGCGCGAGCTGATGATTACGAAGTCAGTGATTACAAGCGCGTTGCTGCACCGTTGAAGTCGGGCATTACTTGTTGGGTTTATGTTGCGGCTGCATAGCCTGCGCTAGCTTTAATGCACGCTAGCTTCAATGTAGGCTGGTTTTAGTGCGAGGCAATGCACTGTGTGGCCAGGCGAATTTTGTCGCCATCTGTTTTCATCAACGTGTGACCAATTGCAACGCTGATGCCCTGAGCCTGTAGAGCGGCTGCATCTTGTGCATCCTGTGTGTCGATAATCAATCTGCCCAGTAGATCGCGATAGTAGTGCGCGATGCTGGCGGTAGTGGTGGGGATGCTCATTTCCTGCATCATTTTTGCCGTGGGGCCTTTCACGGCTTGCCCGCCGATCAATGGCGACACAACAGACATTTTTGTGCGATGTTGCGAGAGTTTTTCCCGCATGCCGGGCACAGCCAGAATCGGCGCAATGCTGAGCAGCGGGTTGGACGGGCAGATAACAATATGGCCGAGTGCGGGATCAGACAGTGCGGTACAAACTTCAGCAGACAGTGAAGCATTTGCCGACAGGTGGTGATGCACGCTGCGCACCACTGGTTTGCATTGCTCGCGCACAAAATAGTGTTGGAAGTCGAGTGTGACTTGCTCGGTGGTTAATAGCGTCGGCAGTGGTTCGTTACACATGGGCAGTATGCGGTGCTGAATACCGAGTTTGCTGCACAGCTGCTGAGTGATTTGTGTGAGTGTTGCGCCCTGGGCGAGTTGTTGCGTGCGAAAAATGTGCGTGGCGAGATCGCGATCACCCAAACGAAACCATGTGTCACCGCCCAGCTGTTGCAGTGCATCCATGCAGTGCCAGGTTTCACCTTGCAATCCCCAGCCGAGTTCGCGGTTGGCGAGATTGGCAAGCGTGTACATGACGGTGTCGAGATCGGGTGCGATGCGCAGACCGAGATGCTCAAAATCATCACCGGTATTGACGATGATGGTGAGTTGTTCCGGCGCGAGAATTTGTGCCAAGCCCCAAGCGAGTTTGGCGCCGCCAACGCCGCCACACAGTGCGACAACCTTGAACGTGTCGCAGTGCTGAATCACCGAAACATATCCTCATGCGGCTTGCGCAACAGTGATTGCACAGAGGCGTTTTCTTGAGCGGCGAGTAATAATCCGCGCAGGATCACCACGGGCGAGCCTTCGCCGGCTTGCCCCATCAATAGTGACGCCGCAGCAGCAATTTCATCGCCGATGCCAACTTGGGTAATTTCCAGCGTGCGACCAAACAAATCGGGCGCGCCGCGCAGGTCGGACAGCGGTTCAAAACCGGCGACGCCAATTGCAATGCCGCAAGTGCCTAAACGCCAGGCGCGACCAAAACTGTCGTTGATCACAATGCCGATGTTCGCACCGTGTTGTTGTTGCAATGCGCGGCGCAATGCGGCGGCACTGGCATCAGGATTTTCTGGCAGCAGCAGTGCTTTTTCAGAGCGTGTATTGTCGGGCAGATTGGATTGGTCGATACCGGCATTGGCGTGCACAAACCCTAGCTTGTGCTCAACGACGATAGAGCCAAAACGATGGCGCAAGACGCGGTTGGATTCCTGTAACACCAGTTCCACCAGGCGTGCATCTTTGCCGGTTTCTGCAGCATATTTTTCTGCTTCTGCAGAGGGTGTGACGCTGTTCAAATCGCGGTAGCGGTTTTCTGCTTTTGAAACCACTTTTTGTGCGATGACAATAATGTCGTTGTCGCACAGTGTTTGTTGGTTGTGGCGCAAGGATTCACTGATTAGCGCCGCGAGATCATCGCCGGGTTGAACCAGCGGAAAATCGCGCAGCGCTATCAATTGTAGCGATGACATGGTGAAGGTCAGACGCCGGGTTCGCCGGTGATGGCAATGCCCGCACCACCAGCAATTTTGTAGCGCTTGTTCATAAAGATCAGCACGGAAGTGAGCGCTTCTGTTGCTGCTGAATTGGCGATGGAGCCGGCGTGCCAGGCCTTCATGCCGGCGGCCTGCGCCAGTTGCACCACGGTTTCGCGTGCATCGGCATCATCACCTGTCACCAGCACGTCGCAGTGAATGTCGTGCTCGTCATTCAAATGGGCAGCGGCGATGTTTTGGAAAGCGGAAACCACACGCACCTGATCGCCCAATGTCTGTTGGGCGATGACTCCGGCAGAGCCTTCGGCCGGCAATTGCACAGTGCCTACTTTGGGTGGTTTCAGCGAGACAGTGACATCAATAAAAATTTTTCCTTGCACGGCATCGCGAATGCTTTCCAGGGTACCTTGTTGGTGTGAGAACGGCACGGTCATACACACGATGTCTGCTTTGCTGGCCGCAGCAGGGTTTTCCATGCCTTCAACATGCGCGCCGGGTACGCGCGCTTGCATGGCCGTGGCGGCTTCGGCTGCGCTGTCTGCTTTGCGCGAGCCGATGATGACGTGATAGCCTGCTCTACACCAGCGATAAACCAGCCCAGTGCCGAGATCGCCTGTGCCACCAATGACTGCTATTACCGGTTTGCTGTCGCTCATATCAATATTCTCCAGAGTGGGTCGCGCTAAAAGTGGATCGTTCTATAGTGGATCGAATGGTTTACAGCGTAGTGCAGCATCATAGCGGTTGCGCGCGCTGCGTCACCAGTGGGCTTCCCTACTTGGCATTGGTGCCAATTTTATGGCTTCCCCGACGATGAATTTTTCAGTCAGTACCTTCAATCTCTGCAACTTGCAGTCGCCCGGACAGACCATGTTTGGTGAATTTGCATGGACGCCTGCGCAATACCAGCGCAAAGTGGGTTGGATTGCAGAACAGCTGGCGCAGCATCCGGCCGCCATCATGGCCTTTCAGGAAGTGTGGAGCGAGGATACCCTGCGCAGTGTATTGCAGACGGCCAAGCTGCACGATCAGTATCAATTGGTGTGTGCAGGCGACGGTTCTGAGATGCAGGTTGCTTGTGCGGTGCACAAAAATTGGGAAATTGTGAGCGCAGATTGGCTGCACGCTTTTCCCGAAGGTCTGGATTGGCGCAGTGATGATGCGCGCTATCAAATAGCGGTGGCGATCCATCATTTTTCTCGCCCCGTGTTAAAGCTGCGCTTGCGCGGTAGCGATGCGCGCACGCTGACAATTTTCAACGCACATTTGAAATCGCGTCGTCCGATTGCGCCAGGCAATGACAATTATTATGGCGCAGGTGCCGATCACTGGCTGGATGTCGGTCGTGCGTTGTCCGGCATGCGCCGTTTGGCGGAAGCGGCGGTATTGCGCTGGTTGATCAATCAACAATTGGCGCAGACAACCGATGCCATTATCGTTGCAGGTGATTGCAATGATAGGTATCCCGGTGCAGTGACTGATTTATTGAAAGGTGATGCGCGCTTTCGTCGCAGTGCTAATAATCGCAGCGGTCGCCGCGCAGATTGGGGTCTGTATCATCTGTTGGATCTGGAACAGGATTTACAGCGCGCTGATGCGCAGCGCTATATCACCTTTTGTGGTGATGATGAAATCATGGCGCTGGATCATCTGTTGTTTTCCTGGCATTTTCATCATCGTGCAGCGGGGAGTCGCTGGCAATTGCAAGATTGGGCTGTTCACGGCAAGCACTTGGGCAGCAATAAACCGTATGTCAGTGATCATGCTATGGTGGTAGCACGCTTCGCAAAATCATAATAATTCATGGGTAGTTGACGGATGAATAACTGGCTTAATAGCAAACGATGGCGCCGTGTGATCGGCGGGTGTGTGATCGCTGGATGGATATTGAGCCTGCCATTGGCGGCTTTGGCTGAATCAATGACACTGGTCAATGCCCTCAGCGCTACCTGGAAGTACCGGGATGATGGAGTTGATCAGGGAGCCGCGTGGCGTCAGCCAGATTTTGTCGATCAGGGATGGACAAAGGGAACTGGCATCATGGGCTACGGTTTTGGTGTTGAAAATACCATCATCAACAGCGGCCCCAATGGCGCGCATCATATTACCAGTTACTATCGAGGCACTGTTTTTGTTGCCGATACAAAAACGTTTGACGACCTCAATCTGGCGCTGTTGTGTGATGATGGTGTAGTGGTCTACATCAATGGTCGTGAAGTGTTCAGGCATAATATGCCTTCTGGCAAAGTGTCTTACATGACACTGGCAAATAGCGAAAACGAAGCTACAACCCTGGAAGGTGCTTTGGCCGGATTGCGACTCCCGACGAAGGTCCTGCATAACGGTAACAATACAATTGCTGTCGAGATACACCAGTCAGGCTCTACCAGCCCCGACTCCCTGTTTGCGCTGCAACTGGAAGGGAATTACCTGAAGCCTGCGCTGGATGTATTTCCGCGTGATGCCTACCTGCAAATGATTACGCCGGATTCTGCAGTAGTTCGCTGGGGAACTGCGGAAAAAAATAACAGCGTTGTGCGATTCGGCAGTGATCCTGATCATCTGGATCGCGTGGCAAAAAATGAAACAAAAACATATCACCATGAAGTGAAGCTGACGGGTTTGTCACCTGCTACAACTTACTACTACAGCATCGGTTATGGCAGTGCAGGCAGCCAACATGTGCTTGGTTCAGGTGGCGATTATTTTTTCCGTACCCAGCCACCCGTGGGTGCAGCATCGGCAACGCGTATCTGGGTGATTGGTGATTCTGGTCGCGGTAACCAAGGCCAGATCGATGTCTATGAGGGGTACCAGAAGTTTGCAGGTGATCGCTACACCGATCTGTGGCTGATGCTTGGTGATAACGCCTACGGTTCTGGTTCCTATTACGAATATCAGAACAGTTTTTTCAATGTTTATACACAATTGTTACGGCAGACGGTCGTGTGGCCAGCGTTGGGAAATCACGATGGTTACAGCGTGAATACACCGGCACAGACCGGGCCATATTACGAGAATTTCACATTGCCGACAGCAGGTGAAGCCGGTGGCATTGCATCGGGTACGGAAGCGTATTACTCGTACAACTACGCCAACATACATTTTGTTGTGCTGGATGCTTTTGATGTTGATCGTTCGGCCAGTGGCCCAATGGCACAGTGGCTCGAAGCTGATCTGTCAGCAAATCATTCCGACTGGATCATTGCGTACTGGCATCATCCGCCGTACACAAAAGGCTCGCACGATTCCGATAATCCTGATGGCGATGATTTCGAGCTGGTTGAAATGCGCGAGAATATTCTGCCGATTCTTGAACAGCATGGTGTTGACTTGGTGCTTGGTGGACACAGCCACAATTATGAACGTAGCAAGTTTATTGATGGTCATTACGGTTATTCGAATAGTTACAGCGATGTGTTGTATGCAAAAAATACAGGCAGTGGTGATGTCTATACCGGCGCATCGGCGTACAGCAAGTCACAACCGGCACAAGCACACAGTGGCACGGTGTATGCGGTAGTCGGCACATCGGCGGCGGCTGGAGGCGGCCCGATGAATCATCCGGTGATGTACCGCGCATTCAGCAAACTGGGTTCGATGGTGATTGATATCGACAATCTGGTGTTATCCGCCCGCTTTGTTGATGACAAGGGTGAGGTGCAGGATGCATTCACTTTGCAGAAACTCGCAACAGCAGCCAGTGATCGTGATGGTGATGGTGTGCCTGATGCAACGGACAATTGCCCTGACAATGCCAACAGTGACCAGCAGGATGGTGACAGCGACGGCGTGGGTGATGTCTGCGATGGTGGTATTGATACCGATGGCGATGGCATGCCGGACAGTATCGATACGGATGATGATGATGATGGTGTTGCCGACGTCGTGGACAACTGTCCGCTGGTGGCAAACAGTGACCAGCGCGATGCGGATAACAACGGCAAGGGTAATGTCTGTGATGCACCGGCAGTGCTGGCCGGTGTGCGTGGTGGTGCGGGCAACGACAAGGCAGGGTATGCCGTAGCGTTTGCCGGTGATGTTGATGCTGACGGTTACGGCGATTATGTCGTCGGTATTCCCGGTTACGACGCGCCTTTGTCATCCGGTATCGGTGCGGTGCGTAATGCCGGTCGCATTGAAGTGATGTCCGGCAGGACAGGCGCCATTCTTTTTGCTGCTAACGGTGTAGCAGCCGGTGATACTTTTGGCCGCGCAGTGGCCGGTAATGCAGATATCGATGATGACGGTTTTGCTGATGTGGTGGCAGCCGCACCGCGAGCGGATTATCCCGCATCCGGTTTTGTTGATAGTGGCACAGTGACAGTGTTTTTCGGGCCAGACGGTGTGCGTCGCAAAACACTTTACGGCGTAGCGACGCGCGACCGTTTCGGCATGTCTGTCGCGCTGGGGGATATTGATGGCGATCATCACGCTGACGTTGTGGTGGGTGCGCCTGGTGCAGATGTGGCCTATCCCGATGCCGGCAGCGTGCGCATTTTTTCCGGTGCAGACATGGATATTGTGTTGGCGCAATTTTACGGTGCCGTCAAGAAAGCCTATGCCGGAACCAGTGTTGCTGTCGGTGATATTGACCATGATGGCAAACAGGATGTCATCGTCGGCGCACCAGGTGATGATGACAGTGGTGCGCTGTTGCAGGATGCAGGTTCGGTAACGGTTTACAACATCAACAGTAATCAGTTGATGAAAAAATATGGCAGCATGGCGCACGCTTTTCTTGGCAAGGCTGTTGCCAGTGGTGACATCAACCGTGATGGTTATGCCGATGTGGTGGCCGGTTCCACTGGTGATGATGACGGGCCATTGAAAAATGCCGGGAGCGTTGCCGTGTTTTCCGGTGCAGATGGCACGCAGTTGACCAGGAGTGAAGGCACTGTGGCAAAAGCGGAACTGGGCAATAGTGTGGCGTCCGCAGATGTGGACGGTGACGGTTTCGATGACATTATCATGGGTGCATGGAAAGATAATGCTCCCGGCGTGAAACGCACGGGCAGTGTCAGGGTGCTCAGTGGCAATGGTTATGGTGTGCTCGGTACGGTATACGGTACCGCAGTGCGTGATTTGCTGGGTGTGTCAGTGGGTGCTGGCGATATCAGTGCTGATGGCAAGGCGGATGTGTTGATCGGCGTCAGTGGTGCCGATGTACGCAAGGACAAGTTTGTTGTGCCGATGAGGAATAACGGCGCAGTGCAGATCCGTTCTGGCGACACTTTCTGAATATGCAAAACATGACAGCGGTTGCCGCTGTGCAAATGGTTTCCACGCCCGATGTTGCTGAAAATATAGCGACAGCACAGCGCTTGTTGGTTGATGCGGTTGGTGCTGGCGCGCGGCTGGTGTTGTTGCCTGAGTATTGGTCGATCATGGGGTTACAGGAGACAGACAAACTCGCCCATGCAGAAGCTTTTGGCAGTGGTGTGATGCAGTCATTCATGTGTGAACAAGCGCGAGCGCATGGCATTTGGCTGGTTGGCGGTACGATACCGTTGCAATCACCGGAAGTTGGCAAGGTGCTGAATACCACGCTGGTGTATAACCCGCAAGGTGAGTGTGTCACGCGCTATGACAAAATGCATTTGTTTGGTTTTGCGCGCGACAAAGAAGTGTATGACGAAGCGCGAACCATTGTTCCCGGTGATGCCGTCGGTTTTTTTCAGTCGCCGGTGGGTCGAGTGGGGCTCTCAGTGTGTTATGACTTGCGTTTTCCGGAGTTGTAC
>CAZZNL010000053.1:861-8729 GCA_964655625.1 uncultured Pseudomonadales bacterium | reverse complement strand
GACATCATTGGTTTTTTCGTCGTACAAAATATTACTCGGCTTGATGTCGCGATGAACAATGCCATTTGAGTGGGCAAAATACACAGCATCTGCTGCCATCGCCATGATGTAATACACCTGCTGCACACTCAACAACTGCCCTTTATGAGTATGTGCAGACAACGCCACGCCATCGACAAAATCCATCACCACATAAGCCAGATCAGCCGTCTCATCAGCATCATAAATAGTGACGATGTTGTGGTGCTTCAGTTTTCCAACTGCACGCGCCTCACGCAAAAAACGCTCTCTAATATCAGGCAGTTCTTCGGCGGAAAACAGATGGTAATGCAAGGTTTTAATAGCCACTTGCCGAGAAATGGTTGGGTCAAATGCCAAATAAACCACACCCATTGCACCGCGACCCACTTCGCGTTGAATCTGGTAACGACCCAGCTGACGCAACCCTGTTTGCGCAGCATTAACCGCTTGAAGAGGCGCCGCTCCGCGTGCAGGTACCTGACGCGTGCCTGCAACTGCCATCAAGGTCGAATCATCAAAATCAGCCCCGCCATTTCCAGCGCCATCTATAGTGGGTTGAATTCTGGTTGCAGCTCTCGATTTATCACTGCGCAGCAATCCCCAGCGCGTCAACCACGATGGCTTTTTATGTTCAACAGAAGGTGTTTTACGTTCAGCAGCGGCTCTCACAGCTACAGGAGCCACAGGGGCTACCATCGCCAATCCAGATTGCATCGCATGCTTAATACACCACAGTGAAACCAACACATAACCAATCAACAGAAACAACAGCCATTGCGACACAGGAAACCACTGGCTGTGCACTTGAAAAACAATTTGCTGCGCCAACAAAATACCCAGAACAAACAAGGCAACCAACAATCCACCATAACGAAATGGCAATAACGGCAGTAAAAACAGCAACAACAATATGGCAAGCATCAAACCCAAATGCAGCCAGGCAAACCTCTTAAAGGGAACAACGTAAGCAGCACGCTCTAAACTGATGACATTAAGTAGCAGATCATCGGCATCCAAGTCATCTTTTTCACCGATTACCACCATTTTGTTCTGCAACAGACGCAATGCCGATTGATCCGTCACCACAGACAATGGATGCCTCAACAATGCCGGAACAGTAAAACCATTGGCTATAGATAAAAATGGCAACACAGTAGCTCGGGGCGATGTAGCAAGAATTTCTCCTTGTATTTTGATGCCCAGCTCAGGCTGCCACTCAGGATTTCTCGCATTCTTTAATAGCGCAAACAAAGCCAGTCTTGCATCGGGCCTCACACCGTTTCCGGTATTCCACAACAATGGTCGCACCAGTAGCCCTTGTTGCATTTGTGGTGTTTCAATACCTGAAACGCTTTCGCCTACACTAAAAAAATCCTGATTTTTTATGGACGACAACGGCATCGATGACTGTGCTCTATTCGTAATCACTTTCGCTCGCAATACACGATCACTCGCCATCAAAGAGCGATAACTGGCCATACGCGCAGCAACAGCACGCAAGCTTTCGGAAGATACGACACCACTGAGCGAGCCTGAATGTTCTAACAGATCATTCAGGCTGTATTCAGTCCACAAGGAATCATGCAGCACCAGCACCGCACCTTTCATGGTACTGGCCTGCAATTGCGTCAAAAATGCCATCATATCGACCGCACTGGCAGGATCATGCATAAAACGCTGCATTTCCTCCGGCGGCACATCAATACGCACATAGCTGGGCGCATCCTGGATCACATGACGCTGCAAATTCACACCGAGACGAAACAGGCTGTTATCAATCACCACCACAAAGGGAAAGCCGGTTGTTTGGCGTACACCAGCAAACAAAAAACATAAAAAGAACAACAGCAAAAATACCCGACCATCAAGCAACATGGCCAGCTGCTGCCAAAATCTGCCTTGTACCGTTGCTCGTATCTTCACAGACCCATCCTGTTCTCTGGCCTCAAGAAAACCGAATATAGCTGGCTGCGCTTTTATTATTTATTGCTGTGCTTCTTCTGGATTAGTAGCCGCTTTTTTCTGCTCAATTTTGGCTACTTGGCGCAATGCCTGTTCATACATCACCAAGTCAGCCGAACCCACCTCAGCATTCAAGCGCTGGCTAACTTCTTGGTAGTCTGCTGCATTTTTATCAATCTGCGCATCTTGAATGGCCAGCAAATGCACTACCACCCAGTCACCATTTGCCAGTGCATTGGCTTCAGCACTCACGAAATCAACAGCCGGGCGATTTAATTTGAACGCCGCAGCTACCAATTCAGCATCTGCACCACCCAGTGCATTTTTTTGCTGCTCAAGCTTCACTGCTTTCAAGCCCTCTGTAGCAGCAATGGCCGCCAGAGATTCGCCTTTTTGTAAACGATCACGTATAGCATTGGCCTTGCTCTTCAAGGCATCGCCTGCCTGCTCTTTGCGGATACGTTCGACAATATCCGCCTTTACTTCTGCCAACTCACGCTGCTTGGGCAATTGGTGATCCAACACGCGAATCACTACTGCACGGTCAGCGGTCAATTCAATCACCTGGCTATTACGCCCAGAATCCAGCAAGTCCTGTGAAAATGCCGCATCAATAACTTTCTGTTGCGCCGCAACACCTGCACCACCTCGACGTCCAAATGGAGCGGTTTTCTGCACATCCATCTTCAGTTCAGCAGCAGGCCCAGCCAAATCACCCGCGCTGTAGGTACTCTCTGTCATCTGGTTGAGTTTCTCTGCATAATCGGTAGCCGCCTTCGCTTGACGCAACTGTTTTTCCAGATCCGTCTTACGTTCAGCAAATGAAGGAAACGCGGTTTCTTTCTTATCTAATAATTTAATGATGTGATAGCCGTAGCGTGTTTTTACTGGCTCAGAAACATCGCCCGGTTTAGCCAGTGCAGCCAAGGCTTGCTCAAACTCTGGCTCAAACACATTGCCTGCACTGACACCGACATCTCCACCTTCTACGGCGGACTCTTTGTCATCGGAATAGGCTTTCGCCACACTGGCAAAACTTTCGCCTGCTTTGAGTTTCTTGACTGCGGCCTCTACTTTTGCCTTATCAGATCCATCTGATTTTTCTTCGATCAAAATGTGTGCAGCATGGCGCTCAACTTCAGGCTTAAACGCAGCAGCTTCCTTGTCATACCCAGCACGCACTTCGTCGTCACTCAGCGTTTCTTGCTTGGCCAAATTAGCTTTGTTCAGTTCAAGATATTCTATACTGACCTTTTCTTCAGTCATAAACTCTGAAGCATGTGCAGTGAAATAAGCTTCAACCGCCTTATCATCAGGTTTAATCGCATCAATCGCTGTTTGCAGTGGCAGTCGCACATACTCCAGACTGCGTGTTTGATTGGCTATCGCGTAATCAGTACTAACTTGCTTATCCGTCACAAACCCAGTTTCAGCAATACCTTGTTGCAACTGCTGCATGACCAAAGCGCTATTCAAACTGGCGCGATACATTGCTGGCGTCATTCCGGCACTACGCAAACGCTCTTTGAAATACTCCGCATCAAACATTTTGCCGTCTTTACTAAAAGCGGGAGTCTTTACGATCTCACGATCAATTGCAGAATTGGCCGCCACCATGTTCATGGACGCCACCTGATTTTCTAGCAGTGTTCGGCTAGTCAGGGCTTCAATAGCTGGCGTACGCAGCATCTTATCGGACAGCATGGCTGCATCGATTTTGCCACCAAACATCTGTGCATAACGCTCGCGCAAGTTACTGACTTCTCGGCTGATTTGCGCTTCTGAAATATCCACACCGTTGACAGTCAATACCGCTTGATTGCTGTTGGCGCTTCGATTGAAAAGACTTTCCACACCCCATAAGGCGAAGATCACTGAGATAAAACCAACAATAACCGTTGCAAATACGCCCTGCATTTTTTCGCGGATCAATCCAATCATGCCTACCCCCTATAGTCAGCGCTACATAGTAACAAAAAAGGCGCATCGAAATGCGCCTTTTCTATTTTTTCCAAGTGTAATCAGTAGGTTACACCACAAAAACCTGTTTTATCACTCAGTTCAGCGCATCTTTCAACGCCTTACCTGGCTTGAAGCTCGGTTGACGTGATGCCTTGATTTCCAGTGTTTCGCCAGTCTTCGGGTTGCGTCCGGTGCGCGCTGCGCGCTCTTTTACCGCAAAGGTACCAAAGCCAACCAGTGTCACTTGATCATTGTTCTTGAGCGCTTGGGTAATGCTATCAACCACAGCATCCAACGCACGACCAGCGGCGGCTTTTGGCAGGTCAGCAGCAGTAGCAATAGCATCAATCAGTTCTGTTTTATTCACGGAGAAGTCCTCGGATATTGTTCCATGGTGTGAGTGAACCAGACAGCCGCAGCAATCTGGTGCGTTGTATGCGCTCGCGGCTCCAAACTGTCCCAGCATTGCCGTCGAGGGCGAGTTTTATACTCCGGCACTTAGGGAGGGTCAAGCAAAGCAGATATTTTTTGCTGTTTTTTGCTCGTATCTGTGATGTCAATCCGATTAATGTGTGCTGATTCGACCCGAATTCTCCTTGCCTACTGCATTTTCCTCCCCTCCTGCAGCAGCGGCATACTGCTCATCTGACAGCGGTTCCGGCATGTGTTGCAAAGCAATTTCCAGCACATCGTCGATCCATTTGACCGGCTTGATTAGCAGCTCCTGTTTGATGTTGTCGGGAATCTCTTTCAGGTCGCGCTCATTTTCTTGAGGGATGATGACGGTGCGAATACCACCGCGATGCGCCGCCAATAATTTCTCCTTCAACCCCCCGATCGGCAACACTTGACCGCGCAGGGTAATTTCTCCCGTCATAGCCACATCGGCGCGCACAGGAATATTGGTCAGGACCGACACCATCGCCGTGCACATGGCAATCCCAGCGCTGGGGCCATCTTTTGGCGTAGCCCCCTCCGGTACATGAATGTGCAGATCAAATTTCTCATGGAAATTGGCGGGGATCCCCAATACCTGAGAGCGGCTGCGCACGACAGTCAGTGCCGCCTGGATAGACTCCTGCATCACCTCACCCAGCGAGCCAGTCTTGACGATAGCTCCCTTGCCCTTCACTGCCGCAGACTCAATGGTCAGCAGCTCACCACCCACTTGTGTCCATGCCAGCCCCGTCACTTGCCCAACCTTGCTCTCTTCCTCTGCACGCCCAAAATTGAACTTGCGCACACCGGAAAAATTTTCAAGATTATCGCTACTAATCAATAACGCAGCGGCCTTACTACCTTTTTTAGCTGTCGGATGCTGCTTGACCACTTTGCGACAGATCTTTGCCAGCTGGCGCTCTAATCCGCGCACGCCCGCCTCACGGGTATAAAACCGAATCAAATCGCGAATCGCTTCATCGGCAATCTCGCACTCCTGTGCGCGCAAGCCATTCTGTTTGAACTGCTTGGGAATCAAATAACGTTTGGCGATATTGAGTTTTTCGTCTTCGGTATAGCCGGGGATGCGGATAATTTCCATCCGATCCAGCAGCGGCCCCGGAATATTCATTGAGTTAGAGGTACAGATGAACATCACATTGGATAAATCGTAATCGACTTCCAGATAATGGTCGTTAAACGTACTGTTTTGCTCTGGATCCAGCACCTCTAACAATGCAGATGCAGGATCACCGCGATGATCCATGCCTATTTTGTCAATTTCATCGAACAAAAATAATGGATTGTTCACACCAACTTTGGCTAATTTTTGCAGCAACTTGCCCGGCATAGAACCAATATAGGTGCGTCTATGACCGCGAATCTCCGCCTCATCGCGCACGCCTCCCAAGGCCATGCGCACGAATTTGCGGTTAGTCGCTCGCGCAATGGATTCCCCCAATGACGTTTTGCCGACACCGGGAGGCCCCACCAAACACAATACCGGGCCACGCAGTTTTTTCACCCGCTGCTGCACAGCAAGGTACTCCAGAATGCGCTCTTTTACTTCCTGCAACCCGTAATGATCTTCTTCCAAGATCGCTTCTGCACGCTTCAAATCATGACGCAAGCGTGTTTGCTTCCGCCATGGCATTGATGCCATCCAATCAATAAAACTGCGCACAACCGATGCTTCTGCAGACATCGGTGACATCAGCTTCAATTTGGACAATTCGCGCTGCACCTTTTCTTCAGCTTCCTTCGGCAGGCGCGCATCGGCAATTTTTTTCTCAAGATCATCAAGCTCATTGCCGCTATCCGCACTGCCCAACTCTTTCTGGATAGCCTTCATTTGCTCGTTGAGATAATACTCGCGCTGACTGCGCTCCATCTGCTTTTTGACACGGCCGCGAATGCGTTTTTCCATCTGCGACAGATCAATTTCCGCTTCCATCACACCGAGCAGATGCTCAACCCGTGCCAACGGATCTTCCATCTCCAGCAATTTCTGTTTTTGCGCCACATCCAATGGCATGTGTGCGGCGATGGTGTCGGCCAAACGACCGGCGGTATCAATGGCCGCTAACGACCCCAACACTTCATTGGGAATTTTCTTACTGAGAGCAACGTATTCCTCAAACTGCTTCATCAATGTCACAACCAACGCATCCATGTCATCGGTTTTGATATTGCGCTCCGCAATCCCTTCAACATCTGCCACCACAAACTCGCCGGCATCATGCAGACTGCGCAACACAGCGCGCCGGTTGCCCTCCACTAATACTTTGACAGTATCGTCATGCAGCTTGAACAACTGGAGTATCGTGGCTACGGTTCCCACACCGTACAGCCCATCGGCCTCTGGATCATCGTCCGTTGCATTGCGCTGCGCAACCAAGAGCACCTGCTTGTCGGTTGCCATAGCCTGCTCCAATGCCTTGATCGACTTTTCACGACCAACAAACAATGGAATAACCATCTGCGGATAAACCACAACATCGCGCAAAGGCAGCAAAGGCAGTACAACTGGCTGATTCATCTATTCCCCCTAAGGCGGTAGGTTATTGCGTTTCTTAACCTGAGCGCCGTTACAGTCTAGTCTACAAGTTGCGTCAAAAACACTCACAAAAAAGGCGACCGCATGGTCGCCTCTCTCCGCTCATCTTCCGTTGATGTCACTCGTCGGAAGCTGCCTTACTCATGACAGGTGGCTCAACGGTTTGATAAACCAGTAGCGGCTCGGAATCTCCGCGAATGACCGGCTCATCAATCACCACTTTGCTCACATTGGGTTCAGACGGCACCTTGTACATGGTGTCCAACAGCACATTTTCAAGGATGGAACGTAAACCGCGAGCCCCGGTCTTACGCTCCATGGCCTTACGCGCCACAGCGCGCAGTGCATCCTCACGAAAATCAATTTCGACATTCTCCATTTCAAACAGCTTGGTGTACTGCTTGGTCAGCGCATTGCGCGGCTCGGTCAGAATACGGATTAGCGCCTCCTCATCCAACTCTTCCAAAGTGGCAATAATCGGCAAGCGGCCAACAAATTCAGGGATCAGGCCATAACGCACCAAATCTTCTGGCTCCAACTCTTTTAGTGAATCACCAACACTTTTATCTGTGTCTTTGCTCTTCACTTCCGCACTGAAACCGATACCGCCTTTTTCAGAGCGATCACGGATAACTTTGTCGAGGCCCGCAAATGCGCCACCACAAATAAAGAGAATATTGCGCGTATCAACTTGCAGAAATTCCTGCTGAGGATGCTTGCGGCCACCTTGCGGCGGCACCGACGCGACCGTGCCCTCAATCAGCTTCAGCAAAGCCTGTTGCACACCTTCGCCCGATACATCGCGAGTGATAGACGGGTTATCCGACTTGCGTGAAATCTTGTCGATCTCATCGATATAAACGATACCGATCTGGGCCTTTTCTACATCGTAATCGCACTTTTGCAGCAATTTCTGGATGATATTTTC
>CAZZNL010000053.1:0-851 GCA_964655625.1 uncultured Pseudomonadales bacterium | reverse complement strand
GTCAGTGTGGTCGCATCGGCGATGGTAAATGGCACATCCAACAATCGCGCCAAGGTCTCGGCCAACAGCGTCTTACCGCTGCCTGTCGGCCCCACCATCAGGATGTTGCTCTTGCTGAGCTCGACATCGCCGTCTTTCTTATCACTACCCGCACGCAAACGCTTGTAGTGGTTGTAAACCGCTACTGCCAGGATTTTTTTCGCTTTCTGCTGCCCAATGACATACTGGTCCAAAATATCTTTGATTTCTTGAGGGCTGGGCAGTTTGCTACCGCCAGTTTCTGCGGCACTTTCCTGAATTTCTTCGCGAATAATGTCGTTGCACAGGTCAACACACTCGTCACAAATAAACACGGACGGACCAGCGATCAGCTTCTTGACCTCATGCTGACTTTTTCCACAGAACGAACAGTAGAGCAATTTACTGTCGTCGCCGCTCTTGGCCATATCGACTCTCCAACAACTTTTACGGGTACAGCTACTTCACTGGATAATAACAGTGCTTGGCTTATTTGGCAGCAGGCACGCGACGCTCTAGCACTGCATCGACCAGACCAAACGCCACCGATTGCTGCGCACTCATGAAATTATCGCGCTCGGTTTCTCGCGCAATCGTTTCTATTGACTGACCAGTGTGGGACGCCATGATCTCATTAAGACGCTGACGAATTTTGATAATTTCCTCAGCATGAATAAGGATATCAGTGGCTTGGCCCTGGGCACCGCCACTCGGCTGATGAATCATGGTACGCGAATTGGGCAGGCAGTAACGCTTGCCCTTGGCACCACCCGCCAGTAAGAAAGCACCCATGCTGCATGCTTGACCGATACACATGGTGCTGACATCAGGCT
>CAZZNL010000052.1:6538-8758 GCA_964655625.1 uncultured Pseudomonadales bacterium | reverse complement strand
GCACATCACTGCCATTGGGTGTGCATCGCGACGAAAGCCTTCAAAGAATTTGTGAATCTGGTCGTGCACCATGGTGTGTTGGGTGACACGCGCTTCAAAATCCGCTTTCTGCTGCGCATTGGGCAGTTCTCCTTTCAGCAACAAATAGCAGGTTTCCAGGTAGCTGGAGGCTTCAGCCAGTTGCTCGATAGGGTAGCCGCGATGCAGCAGGATGCCTTTATCGCCGTCGATAAAAGTAATTTTGGACTCGCAGGCAGCCGTGGCCATGAAGCCGGGGTCGTAGGTGAAATGACCGCCTTGGGCGAGGATGTTCTGCACATCGATAACATCCGGGCCGACAGTGCCGGATTTGACGGGTAGGGTGATGGGGTCGCGGCCATCGATAGTAAGCGTGGCTGTTTTGTCGGTCATGGTGCAGCTCCAAGGGGGGCGGGAAAACAACGAAGACAACAGTGAAGGGGGCTGGTGACTCGCAGGAAAATGCACGCCAAGCAGGACGCGCGGAACGCGGAAAACTATAGGGATATTCAAAGTTTTGTCAATGAATTGTCGTTTTTGTTTGTCATCGAAAAATCATGCCCCTATAATTCGCGCCGAGTTTGAACCCTCCTCCCTTAAAACCTTAACTTGAGGTTTTCCTGTGACAGACAAGCGACCCATAAACTTGGATCTAGGCACGATCAAGATGCCTATCACCGCCACTGTTTCTATCTTGCACCGCGTTTCCGGTGTGGCGTTGATCGGTGCCATTGCTATTTTGCTCGGCTTGCTCGATTTCTCTCTGCGTTCAGAGAGCGATTTTGCCGCCGTAGCTGCCTGCTTGACCTCAGTGCCAATGAAGCTGCTGATGTTGGCCGTGTTGGCAGCATTCCTCTATCACTTGGTGGCCGGTGTGCGGCACTTGATTATGGATGCCGGTATTGGTGAGTCGCTGGAAGGTGGCAAGACCGGTGCGATGCTGGTCATCGTGTTTACAGTTATTGCAGTGGCATTGGCAGGAGTATGGGTATGGGCATGGTGAGGTCGGCGACCAGCTTTAGTCGCAACGGTATTTCCGACTGGCTGGTGCAGCGTGTTTCCGGCGTAGTGATGGCTGCGTATTTCTTTTTCATTGTTGTGTGGTTGTTGGGTCATCAAGGCTTGGATTATGCCACTTGGCAGGCTCTGCACCATTTGACCAGCATGAAGGTCTTTAACACGGCGGTGTTGTTGTCTGTGGTGGCTCACGCTTGGGTGGGCATTTGGGTGGTGCTGACGGATTACGTCACTGAACGCTTGTTGGGTGCAAAAGCCACCGTATTGCGTTTGGTGTTTGAAGTGCTTGCTATTGGTGTTCTGGCTGTTTACACCCTTTGGGGTCTTGCCATCGTTTGGGGGGTATGAACATGGCCGCTGCTGTCCATATTAATAATGTGCGTACATTAACGTTCGATGCGGTGATCGTCGGCGGTGGTGGTTCAGGTATGCGCGCGTCGCTGCAGCTGGCACAAGCCGGCCTGAAGGTAGCGGTGCTGACCAAAGTATTTCCTACGCGTTCACATACTGTAGCTGCACAAGGTGGTATCGGTGCCTCGCTGGGCAATATGAGCGAAGACAATTGGCACTATCACTTCTATGACACAGTGAAAGGCTCGGATTGGTTGGGTGACCAAGACGCTATCGAATTTATGTGCCGTGAAGCACCAAAAGTGGTGTACGAATTGGAGCACATGGGGATGCCATTTGATCGCAATCCGGACGGCACCATTTACCAGCGCCCCTTTGGTGGTCACACTTCGAACTACGGTGAGAAACCCGTGCAGCGCGCTTGTGCGGCGGCCGACCGTACCGGTCACGCTTTGTTGCATACGCTGTATCAGAAGAATTTACAGGCCAATACCCAGTTTTTTGTCGAGTGGATTGCACTAGATCTGGTGCGTGATGCCGAAGGCGATGTGCTGGGTGTTGTTGCCATGGATTTGGAGACGGGCGAAGTTTCCGTGTTCCACGCCAAAACTACGCTGTTTGCTACCGGTGGCGCAGGTCGTATTTATGCGGCATCGACCAATGCCTATATCAATACCGGTGATGGCTTGGGGATTGCTGCTCGTGCAGGCATTCCTTTGCAAGATATGGAATTCTGGCAATTCCATCCAACGGGTGTTGCTGGCGCAGGGGTTTTGCTGACGGAAGGCTGCCGTGGTGAAGGCGCGATTCTGCGCAATGCAGCAGGTGAGCGTT
>CAZZNL010000052.1:0-6528 GCA_964655625.1 uncultured Pseudomonadales bacterium | reverse complement strand
CGCCCCCAACTTGAAAGACTTGGCACCGCGTGACTTCGTGTCTCGCTCAATGGATCAGGAAATTAAAGAAGGTCGCGGTTGTGGCCCTAACAAAGATTATGTAGTGCTGGATCTCACTCACCTTGGTGTAGAGACGATCATGAAGCGCCTGCCTTCGGTGCATGAGATCGGCGTCAATTTTGCCGGCGTGGACGTTACCAAAGAACCGATACCTGTAGTGCCTACTATTCACTATCAGATGGGTGGTATCCCCACCAATATGTACGGCCAGGTAGTGATGCCCAAAAATGGCGACTATCGCAGTGTGGTCAATGGGTTTTACGCGATCGGTGAATGTGCTTGCGTTTCTGTGCATGGCGCTAACCGTTTGGGAACTAACTCACTGCTGGATTTGATTGTATTCGGTAAAGCGGCGGGCAATCACATTGTTGAAACCGTACGCAATGCCCCGGCAGCACACAAACCACTGCCTGCCGATGTGTTGGAAATGACGCAGGCGCGCTTGGCGCGTTTGAATAATTCCAAGTCAGGTGAATATGCACAAGATATTGCCAATGATTTGCGTCGTGATATGCAAGCGCACGCTGGTGTATTCCGCACGCAAGCCCTGATGGACGAAGGTGTGCAGAAAGTGCTGGAGTTGGAGAAGCGTATTCCGCACATCCACCTGAATGACAAGTCACAAGTCTTCAATACCGCACGCATTGAAGCCTTGGAATTGGACAATCTGATTGAAGTGGCGAAGGCGACGATTATTTCAGCGGCGGCGCGTAAAGAGTCTCGCGGTGCGCATGCGCATAATGATTATCCAAACCGCGATGATCAAAACTGGATGAAGCATACTTTGTGGTACAAAGATGACAACCGTCTGGAATACAAGCCTGTACAGATGAAGCCGTTGTCTGTGGATTCTGTGCCGCCTGTCGCACGTACTTTCTGATCACTGGTTTACGTCAGCTTTCGAGAGATTATCGAGATGAGCAACAAGAAAGTTTTTGAAGTTTATCGTTACGACCCGGACAAAGATAAAGAGCCCTACATGCAGCGTTACGAGCTGGAGCTGGATGGCTCCGAGCGCATGTTGCTCGATGCCTTGATCAAGCTGAAAAAGCTGGATGAATCTTTGAGCTTCCGTCGTTCGTGCCGCGAAGGTATTTGCGGTTCTGACGGCATGAATATCAATGGCAAGAACGGTTTGGCGTGTTTGAAAAGTCTGAGCAGTTTGCCAGACAAAATAGTGATTCGTCCGTTGCCAGGTTTGCCGGTGGTGCGCGATTTGGTTGTCGATATGAGCATGTTCTATCGCCAATACGAGAAAGTGCAGCCTTACTTGATCAACAACACGCCTGCGCCGGCAAAAGAGCGCAAGCAGTCTCCGGAAGATCGCGAGAAGATTGACGGTCTGTACGAGTGTATTTTGTGTGCTTGTTGCTCAACGGCCTGTCCGTCGTTCTGGTGGAACCCGGATAAATTTATCGGTCCTTCAGGATTGTTGCAGGCGTATCGCTTTTTGGTGGACAGTCGAGACACGGCGCGTGAAGAGCGCTTGGCCAATCTCGACGATCCATTCAGTGTATTTCGCTGCCACGGCATCCAGAATTGCGTTGATGTCTGCCCGAAAGGCCTCAACCCAACTCGCGCTATCGGACATGTACGCAACATGCTGATATCCAGCGGTGTGTAATCAGTAGTACAACGCGCCGACTTTATGTCGGCGTTTTTTTTCATGCAACGAAAGGAAGGTGAATTATGGCTATTGCAGTAGGACAGAAAATTCCATCGGTGAAATTGAAATACGCATCAGAGAAAGGGCCGGCAGATATCACGACCGATGAGATTTTTTCAGGTAAAAAAGTGGTGTTGTTTGCAGTGCCAGGTGCATTTACTCCTACATGTTCGGCAGCGCATTTGCCGGGTTTTGTGGTCAATGTCGATGCCATTAAAGCCAAAGGTGTAGACACGGTAGTCTGTATGGCGGTGAATGACGCTTTCGTGATGGGCGCTTGGGGTAAAAGCCAAAATGCAGAGCATATTTTGATGCTGGCTGATGGCAGTGCTGAGTTGACGCGCGCGCTGGGTCTGGAGTTGGACGGTACCGGCTTTGGTATGGGTATTCGCAGCAAGCGTTTTGCCATGATCGTCAATGATGGCACGGTTGAACTGCTCAATATTGATGAGCTGAAGTTGGAGAAGTCCAGTGCTGAAGCCATTCTGGCTGCGTTGTAACTCACTGATGGTTTGACCGGGCCTTGCAGAATCCGCTAGGCTTGGTCGCTATCAGCAAGCGCTCAGTTTCAGGAGGCGAGTATGGCAGTAGGTATGGGTGGAGCCGGCAGAGGTATTTTGTCTCTGGCCATCAAAGACAAAGCAGTGTTGTACGCAACCTATATGCCCTTCGTTCAAGGTGGTGGTTTGTTCCTTCCGTCAACCAAGACCTACAAGCTCGGTGAAGAAGTCTTCATGTTGTTGACACTCATGGATGAGCCGGAAAAACTGCCACTGGCCGGTAAAGTCATTTGGATTACTCCCAAGGGAGCGCAGGGCAATAAGGCTGCGGGCATTGGCGTGCAGTTCAATGACCCTGACAATGCCGCGCAACGCAAGATTGAAACCTATTTGGCTGGGTCACTGGAGTCAGACCGTCCCACCCACACGATGTAAGTGCCTTTGTTTTTAGATTCTCATTGTCATCTCGATAAGCTGCGTCTTGATGAGGCTGCGGGCGGCCTGCCTGCGGCTATCGAGGCTGCCCGTGCACGCGGCGTGCAGCGTTTTTTGTGTATAGGCATTGGTCTCGATAATCTGGATCGCGTTGTCGGTATTGCGGATGACTTTCCCGATGTCTATGCCTCTGTTGGTATTCATCCCTCTGAGTTTGGTGAATCCGAATACCGCAGTTCCGATCCTGCGCTTTTGGCAGATACTGCGGCAGTGATGGAACGTTTGCGCCGCCTGGCACAGCATCCCAAAGTCATTGCTATCGGCGAGACCGGCCTCGATTTTTATCACGAGAGTCACGATACCGATGTGGTGAAACAGGCACAGCTGCATAGTTTTGAAGCGCATCTGGCATTGGCCAAGGCTTTGCAGTTGCCGGTGGTGGTACACACGCGCAATGCGCGACAGCAAACGGTTGAGGCTATCCGTCGAGCTGATTCGCCGGCTGCTGGCGTGCTGCACTGCTTTACAGAAGATTGGGCAACTGCCAGCGCGGCTATGGATATGGGGTATTACGTGTCAATTTCCGGGATTGTCACTTTTCGCAATGCAGACAATGTGCGTGAAGTGGCTAAGCAAGTGCCGCTGGATCGGCTGTTGGTGGAAACCGATGCGCCCTGGCTTGCGCCCATGCCGCATCGCGGCAGACCCAACGAACCACAGTATGTGGTGGATGTCTTTCATTACTTGGCAGACTTGCGCCAGGAGCCGGTTGAGCGTTTGGCTGAGGCGGTATGGGCCAATTTCGGGCGCTTGTTCCGCTGCTAACCTTGAGTGTCGCCAACGTATCCCTGTTGTTTTTCTTTATAATTTCATGCTTTGGGGCGAACTTTTTAGCGCCTGAATAGTCGTATGCCTGACATAGGCAAGGTAAAAAAAGTGTGAAGTGTTGTCGCTATCAACTGGATCGGTATCAACCGGAAATGCTTTTTCCCTGGAGGGGCGAGCGTGGCTGATTTAGCCAGTTTGCGATCATCGGCGCTGTCAGGTGTATCGGTTCCTGTGGTGTGGAGCGTAGCGGCTTTGCTGTTGGCGGCCATGCTGGCTTGGCAGGGTGTGGCGCTCTACGGTGTCTGGCGCGGTGAAGGCATTGATAACCATCGCTTAAAACTGCGTACAGTCAGTTCACGCGAAACCGGCATGGGTTTAGAGCAGGTGGCTGGGCTGCATTTGTTCGGTGAAGTGAGCAGCGCGCCGCCAGTGACAGAACAGCCCGTCACTATGGCCAAAACCGATCTCAAACTGGTGTTAGTGGGGTCCATGACTAATACCGATCCCAAGCGTGCTAGTGCTTTGATTGGTGTCGATCAGCAGACGCGGCGTTTTTTTGTCGGGGATAGCGTTACGAATGGCGTGGTGTTGCAAGAAGTGCACGCGGATTCCGTGGTGCTAAAGCGCAATGGTGTTTTGGAAACGCTGTCGTTTCCTCGTGTGGGTGATGCGCCGGCTGTGCCGACTGTAACAGCGAGAGGAATTGGTGCAGCACGCCGTTCACCGCTAGATAGTGCGCCTGTAAAAGCTTTGCCACAAAACGGGGACAGATTGGTGCGTCCAGATGGTTTGCATCCCGGAGTCATTCCCGGTGGCAGTGGAATGGGCGGTCGTTTTCGCCCAAATGAATCGACTCGATAGATTTTGAAATAGTTAGATAAAGGATATTTCGGTGACAAGAACAATCGGAAAAAAAGATTTCGCGCGCGCTGTCCGCGTGGCTGCTGTGGTTGCTGCACTATGGGTGATGAATCCGTTGTATGCTCAGACATCAGCTGCTGCCGCACCTGTCGGCAATTCAGCTGCTAATCCAACAGCTGCCAATGCAGCGCAGAATGAACAGATGGTGACAGTGGCATTTGATAATGCGGATGTCAAAGATGTGATTCGCTGGGCTTCTGATCTCACTGAAAAGAATATGATCGTGCATCCCAATGTGGTCAATAAAAAGATCACCATCATGGCGGGCGAGCCGATGACACGCGAAGAGGCGTGGCAAGTATTTCTCTCGGCTTTGCAGGTGAATGGCATTGCGGTGATGGAAAACAGCGACACAGTAAAAATTCTGCCGGAGCCAGATGCCAAGACTGAAAAAGTGCCTGTGGTAGATGGTTCAAATAAATCCGGCCAAGAAGATGTGGTGGTGAGAATCATCAAGGTAAAAAATCTGGCGGCGCAGCAGTTGATTGGTCTGTTAAAGCCGTTGACACCTGCCAGCGCGCACGTTGCTGCTTATCCTGAAAACAACACATTGGTGATTGCTGATCGCGCAGGCAATATTGACCGGATCGTCGATATCATCAATCGCATCGATCAAGCGGGAACCATTGACATAGAAATTATTAAACTGGAGTTTGCTGGCGCGAAAGATGTGGCAAAAATCCTGACGGAATTGATGCAGAAAAACGGTGTGGGCAAAGATGCCAATGCGCCGCCTTCGCGGGCGCTGAATATTTCTTCTGATGAGCGATCTAACAGCATCTTGATGACGGGCGATCCTGTAATGCGCGCACAGATCCGCAAGTTGATCCAGCGTCTGGATATGCCATTGGCAGGTGATGGCAACACGCAAGTGATTTACCTTAACTACATCACGGCAAAAGATATGTTGCCGATTCTGGAGTCCTTGGAAAACGAGGGTAAAAGTGCTGGCGGCAAGGAAGGCGGTGGTGCTCAGCAAGATGTGGCTGTAAATGTACAGGCGCTGGAGCAGACCAATGCGGTGGTAATTACCGCACCGCCGTCGATTATGAACACCATGAAGGGCGTTATCGCCAAGTTGGATGTGCGGCGCCAACAAGTGTTGGTAGAGGCATTGATTGTTGAGGTCAATGATGATTTTGGTCGTGATCTCGGTATTTTCTGGTCGGGCAAAGGAGAAAATACTGCGGCAGTGGGCTTATTCGGTTCATCAGGTGCTTCAATTGATGATGACGACACCAAGGGCAAGGGTAATTTGCATCTCGGTGGGTTGAGTCTCGGTTTTTATTCCAGTGGGGATTTGGTGGGTTTGATTCGCGCGTTGGAAAAAAATACCAATGCCAACGTGTTATCCACACCGACAGTAATCGCTTTGGATAATGAAGAAGCCAAGATTTTGGTGGGTGAAAACGTGCCGTTTAAGACAGGTACCGAGAGGGTTAATAATTCCACCGTGGTAGGTAATGACACGCTGTACAACAATGATTTTGTGCAGATTGAACGTAAAGATATCGGTGTTGAGCTCAAGGTGACACCGCGTATTAATCAGGAAGGCATACTGACGTTAGAAATTGAGCAGAAGGTTGAAAGTATCAACGAGTCTGCCAATGTGGGTGGTTCTTCCGGTGCGGCAGATATCATTACCAATAAGCGTGAAATCAAAACCAAAGCGCTGGTAAAAGATAACAATGTCTTGGTGTTGGGCGGTTTGATGCGCGATGAGGTAGAAGCTAGCGACAATGGCGTGCCATTTCTCAGTGATATTCCGCTGATTGGACGTTTGTTCAAAGGAACATCAAAACATGCCGTGAAGAAAAATCTGATGGTATTTATCCACCCAAAGATTTTGCGCGATGATATGGATGCGGCAGAAACCACAGGATATCACTACAACGAAATGCGAGATTTTCAGCGCAAGTTTAATAAAGAGGAAATGAAAAGCTTTCTTCATATTAATAAGTCAGTACCTGAATTGAGCCCTTGGCCGGCATCAACAGGTAGTAGCAGTTCAACATCGCATCCTTGATTTTGTTGCTTTTGTAGAGAGTTGTGCCGTATGCAAGATGCGCTGATACAAGCAGAACCGCTGCCTGATGATGCAGTGGCGCAGGATGTGAC
>CAZZNL010000051.1:0-8787 GCA_964655625.1 uncultured Pseudomonadales bacterium | reverse complement strand
GCCAGAATTTTGGCTGAACGTCTGCAAGATACGTCTGCTGATCTCGCCGACGTTTGCGCCTGATTGTTGGCTTATGTCCTTCAGTCCACTCATTGATGAGCTGATCAACGCCCTGCGCTGCCTGCCTGGTGTCGGCCCCAAATCTGCACAGCGCATGGCCTTCCAGCTGCTACAACACCGACGCGAAAATGCTGCAAAACTTGCCAAAACGCTAGAACGCGCACTGGAACATGTCGGGCAATGCAGTCAATGCCGCACCCTTACCGAACAAACACTCTGTGAAATTTGCGCCAACCCACGACGCAATCGCCAAGTATTGTGTGTGGTTGAGAGCCCTATCGATGCCCTCGCGCTGGAAACCGCCGGCAGCTTTAACGGCCTCTACTATGTGTTACACGGCAAGCTGTCACCGATAGACGGCATTGGCCCCGCTGAAATTGGCATTCCGCAATTATTGCAACGCATTGAACAAGAGTCCGTGGATGAACTGATACTCGCCACCAACGCCACCTTGGAAGGCGAAGCCACCGCACACTACATCGCCGATCGCACACGCCATCTATCCACGCGCTGCACACGCATTGCACACGGTGTGCCTCTCGGCGGCGAGTTGGAGTTTGTTGATGGCGGCACGCTGTCGCACGCTTTGTCTGGACGCACGCAAATATGAAAGAGCCTGCTGATGGTCAGCACTATATCGCCAGCAATAGCGATCTTGCCCAGGCAGCCGCTTTATGGAAAAACACTTCCGCTCTCGGCATTGATACCGAATTTATTCGCACCGACACTTTCTACCCCATCCCAGCCCTGATACAGATCAGCGATGGACAACAATGTTGGCTGGTTGATGTCCTAAAAATTAACGATTTCTCACCACTGGCAGAAGTGTTGCGTGCACCACATACCACCAAAATCCTGCACGCCACCAGTGAAGACCTGGAAGTTTTTGATCACCTGACAGGCGCACTGCCCACACCGTTATTCGATACACAAATTGCTGCGGCATTGTGTGGCTACGGCGCGTCTATCGGCTATAGCCGCTTGGTACACACGTTACTGGATATTGAGCTCTCCAAAGACCAATGCCGTTCAGACTGGCTGGCGCGCCCTCTGACTCACGAACAACAGCAATACGCTTGCCTGGATGTTTTGTATCTACCGTCACTGTATCAACAGCTGTCTCTGCAACTTGCCACACTGCAACGCACAGCGTGGGTAGAAGAAGAAAATACTCGTCAACTGGCGCGCTATCACGATACGCGCAGCAACAACTACAGCATCGACAGAATCAGCAACGCGTGGCGTTTGAATGACCTTGAACGGCAGCGACTCTGGAATATGATTCTCGGTCGCGATGCCCTGGCACAACAACACAATAAATCGCGCAACCATATCGCCAAAGATTTTGCCCTGTTCGAGATGGCCAAGCGCCCTCCCAGCCACCTGGCTGGATTAGCCGCTATCGAGGGTATTCGCTCGTCCAGCATCAGGCAATTTGGCCCGCAATTGTTACAACTGGCAAACAATATTCCCGCCGATCTCATCTGCCCACCGCGCATTGAGCCACTCAGCAAAGCAGAAAATACCTTGGTGAAAAACCTGCGCAGTGTCGCGGATCAAATTGCCACACCGCTACAAATTCCCACGGAGCTCCTGGTTCGAAAACTGGAAATGGAACAATTGGTCAGGCAATATTTATCGACACGCGATGCCAAGCGTATTGTCATGCCTGAGCGTTTTAACGGCTGGCGCAAAACAGTGATCGGCACCGCCCTACACGATGAAATCGGCAGCTGGAATGGAACACAATGAAACAACTGATCGATATTTTTCGCAGTGCACGAGAAGAAGGATGCTACCTGTATGTCTCTAGGCAGGAAGGTCTGCAACGGGTACCGGAAGAACTATTGGCGCGCTTTGGCAAAGCTGAACTAGCCATGAGTCTGATGCTGGAACCCAGTCGCCGACTGGCTCGCGCCGATGCTGAAAAAGTGTTGGCTGCTATTCGCGATCAAGGTTTTTATCTACAACTGCCGCCCCTGCCGGATGCTGAAATGTTCGCGGTGCGCACCAACAATCAGAAATTGGGAAAATAACTCCATGAATGTCGCTGATGTAGAATTGGCAAAAATGGCTTACTTGGCCAGCAGTCTCGGTGTTCTGCTGTTTACCAGTATTATCTTGCGCGGTTTGTGGCGACCACTGCGCTTTGTCTTGCTCGCCTGCACTGTCAGTATCATGTTCACCCCTTACATCGTGTACGTCAAAATGCCCGACGGATCCGATAAAAATATCGTTCCTGCCTATATTGTCATGCTGCATAAAATTGCCGATGACCGCAGCCACTGGCAAGACATCGCCGTGGAGACTGGAAAACCGATCACCGTGGTTGCCGCCATTAGCAGCGGCCTCGCGCTGATACTGGCACTGATACTGCCGAAGCCACGCAAAAAACTGCCCCCAGCAAAAAACAAAACTGCCGACTCAAAACGATCCGGCAAGAGCAAAAACCCCTATCTTCCCGATGACTTCCAGGGAAGCAACACGTCCACAAAAAGAACAACCGCATGAGCCATTCGCTGCTGCACTGTCGCTATATCGTTCCAGTTTTTCCTGAAAACTGCGTCCTGGAAAATCACAGCATTGTTATCAAAGACGGCATCATCGCCGACATACTTCCGCGCCTGGACGCAGAAAAAAAATACGCATCTATTCCTGCTGTCGAACTAGACCAACATATTGTGCTGCCAGGTTTGATCAACGCACACGGCCACGCCGCCATGAGTTTGCTGCGCGGTTACGCCAATGATCTCGCGCTAATGGACTGGCTCAATAATCACATCTGGCCCGCAGAATCGCGCTGGGTTAGTGACGCTTTTGTTTACGACGGCACACAGCTGGCCATTGCTGAAATGTTGAAAACCGGCACCACTTGTTTCAGCGACATGTATTTCTTTCCAGAGTCTGCAGCGCGCGCCGCCACAGCAGCCGGCATGCGCTGCCAGCTCGCCTTCCCCATTTTTTCTTTTCCCAGCAACTGGGGCTCTGGCCCACAGGAATACCTGGAAAAAGGCATTGCACTCAATGATCTCTACCGCCACTCACAATATGTGCGCGTGGCGTTTGGTCCGCATGCACCCTATACCGTTGACGATGCCAGTCTAGAAAAAATTGTCATGCTGGCGGAAGAAATAGACGCCAATATTCAGATCCATCTGCACGAAACGGCTTTTGAAGTTGACAGCGCCGTCGCTGAAACTGGCAAACGCCCCGTTGAACGCATGCGGCAGCTCGGTCTACTCACACCGCGCACACAGTGCGTGCACATGACCGCATTAAATGAGGATGACATCAACACCATCGTCAAATACGGCAGCCATGTTGTGCACTGCCCAGAATCGAATTTGAAACTGGCAAGTGGATTTTGTCCTGTCGACACCTTGCAGAAACGCGGCATCAATGTTGCTGTAGGCACAGATGGTGCAGCCAGCAACGATGATTTGGATTTATTCGCAGAATTGCGCAGTGCTGCCCTGCTCGCCAAGGCCGTTGCCAACGATCCAACAGCACTGAACGCTCACGCCGCCCTGCGCATGGCCACCATCAACGGCGCACGCGCACTAGGTATGGAGGCGTTCATCGGCAGCCTTGAATGCGGCAAACAAGCCGACATCACCGCCATACACATCAATAATTTATCAGCACAACCTTTATACGATGCAGCATCCTCGCTGGTGTATACCAATAGTGGGTCGCGCGTGTCTGATGTCTGGGTTGGCGGCAAACGTTTACTAAATAACGGGCAATTAACCACGCTGGATGAAACTGAATTACTGGCGCGCGCTATCGAATGGCGCAATAAAATTCATAGCGTCAACTGATCAACCACATAAAAACCGTCGGCAGGAGCCAGCTGTTGCACCAACCACGGCAGTGCAACTCGCATCGCTCCTTCCAACAACCACGGCGGATTGATCACCACCATACCGCTGCCCGCCATGCCCTGGCCATTTGGTTCGCGCATCATCAATTCCAGGCGCAGTATGTTGTCTGTTGGCAAAGCCGCCAGTTTGCGCAACATTTTTTTTGTGCGCGTCGCGTCCACAATCGGGTACCACAACAAATACACACCCGTGGCAAACCGCTTCAGGGCTTCAGCCAAGCTATCAACCACAGCGGCATCGTCAGCCAGCGTTTCATAGCTCGGGTCAAGCAACACGACACCGCGCCGCTCTTTGGGCGGTAACGCCGCTTTTAGTGCTGCGTATCCATCTTCCTTGCTCACTCGCACGTTGCGCCAAAGCGCAGCACAGGTTTGTAGCGCAGAAAACTCTTGGGGGTGCAATTCACTGGCAAACAAACGATCACTGTCACGCAAAAAACTGTGCGCCAGTGCCGTTGAACCAGCGTACCGACGCAAGCGCCCATCGGCATTAAAACTTCGCAAAGCCGTTAAATACGGCAACAATGCATCGGGTACTGTATCAGCGAGGACTGCATCAGTGGACATTGCAGCGGCAAACCAAACGCGCTCGATGCCATCACGGTATTCCGCTGTTTTCTGTGCCACAGGATGCGCGAGATCGTACATGCCACGCCCGGCATGAGTGTCATGAAAATACAGCGGCTTGTCTTTTTGTAACAAATAGTCGATCACATGGCACAACACTGCATGTTTCAGCACATCCGCCACATTGCCTGCATGAAACCCGTGCTGGTAACTGAGCATAGGCAATAATCAACGCGACAACTGGCTCATGGCCTGATCGAGGCCAGCCAATGTCAATGGATACATTCTTTCTTCTATCAGATCTCTGACCAACTTAATGCTGTGCGTACGCGGCCAATATTCCTCTGGCAATGGATTCAACCACGCCATTTTGGGGAAAGCCTCAGCAAGACGACGAAACCATACCGCACCCGCTTCTTCGTTGTTATATTCGATATTGCCACCAATGTGAGTAATTTCATACGGCGCCATACTGGCATCGCCCACAAAAATCACCTTGTAGTCTGCCGCGTACTTATGCAATAAATCGATAGTATGGATTTTTTCCGAAAAACGCCTGACGTTATCCTTCCAGACAAAGTCGTACAAAAAATTATGGAAGTAGAAGTACTCTAGGTGCTTGAACTCTGTGCGCACTGCGGAAAATAACTCTTCGCACATTTCAATGTGCGGATCCATCGACCCACCAATATCAAAAAACATCAACACTTTTACCGCATTATGGCGCTCCGGCACCATGCGGATATCCAGCAAGCCAGCGTTGCGTGCTGTAGCACGAATGGTATCGTCGACATCCAGTTCTTCATTGGCGCCCTGTCGCGCAAATTTGCGCAAACGCTTGAGCGCCACTTTGATATTGCGTGAGCCCAGCTCGGTGGATTCATCCAGATTGCGAAACTCGCGCTTTTCCCAGACTTTAACCGCACGCTGATTCTTACTTTCGCCACCCACCCGCACACCTTCCGGGTTGTATCCACCATGACCAAAGGGCGAAGTACCACCGGTACCTATCCATTTATTGCCGCCAGCGTGCCGTTCTTTCTGCTCTTCTAGGCGCTTCTTGAACTCCTCGATCAGCTTTTCCAAACCACCCAAAGACTGGATCTGTTGCTTTTCCTCCTCCGTGAGGTGCTTTTCAAATTCCTGACGCAGCCACTCATCTGGTATCAGCGCTTCGATAATATCCTCTAGCGTCTGAATATCTTTGAAATAGCGTGCAAAGGCGACATCGAAGCGATCAAAGTACTTTTCATCTTTAACAAGACAGGCGCGCGCCAGCACATAGAAATCGTCAATACTGCCAAACGCCAGATGCTGTTGCAAAGCTTCCAACAGCACCAGCAACTCTTTGATGGAGACCGGCACTCCCGCATGGCGAAGTGCGTAGAAAAAATTGACTAGCAAGCAAAAACCTCAATACAACTGCGTTACTTCAGCCTGAAGAACAAAGCCTGTTCCCGCAGGCGATGAATCTTATTATTGATGTCATGTACCGCATTGGACAACGCCTCTGAAGTTTCAGCACTGCGGCGAGTCGAGTTTTCGATTTGCGCCACCGCAATATTGATTTGTTCGACACCACTCTGCTGCTCTTCCGAAGCATTGGAAATTTCTCGCACCAACTCGGAGGTTTGCACCACTTGCGGAACGATTTCATTCAACGTGCTCGCCGCTTTTTCTGCCACCTGCATCACATTATTCGACAGGTCATTTATCTCGTAGGCAGTTTCCTTGCTGCGCTCGGCCAGTTTGCGTACCTCTGCCGCCACCACTGCAAAGCCGCGACCATGTTCACTGGCGCGCGCAGCCTCTATCTCCGCATTCAATGCCAGCATATTGGTTGCTCTGGCAATTTCATCAATCAGCAACACTTTTTCTGCAATTTTTTTCATTTCACCAGCAGCCTGACTGACCACATTGCCACCGGTGCGCGCAATTTCTGCTGACTGCGCAGCAATGCGCTCCGTTGCCCGCGCATTGTCGGCATTGCGCGCAATCGTCACACTCATCTGCTCCAATGCCGCTGACGTTTCTTCCACACTGGAAGCCTGTTCCCCCGAGCTCATACTGACATCGGCGGCACTGACCAAAATATTGTTCACACTGTGGCTGAGATGATCGATCGTATCACTCACTTGCAACAACACAGCCTGTTGTTTGCTGATAAAAGTATTGAAGGCTTCCGCCAATTCACCCAACTCATCGTTAGTCACTTTTTCCAAACGTTTGGTAAAGTCCCCCTCGCCTTCATGCAAAGATTGCGCAGCAGCAATTAACGTCTTTATAGGACGAACCAATATAATTTTTGATATCCAATATGTGCCGAGATAAATAAAAATACCCGGCAAGAAAGCGGCGAACGTCATCAACCATTGAAAGTAGTGAATGCGCTCGTTCCCCTGATCTTTACTCACTTCTGCAGCAACCATCCAAGGCAACCCAGCCACCCCAACAGGTACTGCAGCACCAAATACAGGTTCACCTTTGAGGTTGAAATAATGTGATGGGCGTGAAAGTCCGCCATCCTTTTCCATTTTACGTGCTTGCCACTGCTCTTCCCTGATTAAATGCACAGAGGCATCAGTAGTAGAAAATAAAGACTCCAGCCCCGCACCCTGTACCACCACACCCGAACGCTCACCATTGACAGACAATACCGGCGCCAACACCATCACCCCGGGGTTGTTGGCAAAATCAGCTGTAGTGATCGGCAAAACCAGCGGCTTATCTTTTAATTCAGGCAATGCCGTTTGCGCAGCAACCACGATGGCATCAATCTGTTTACCCATTTTGAATACCGGCGCTTTGCCAGTCTCTGGCAGCAGTGCCAGATTTTCTGTCGCTGACAACTGCAAAGCCGCTTGTTGAGCCGAGGTCAGCACACCTGCATGCAAGGCTTCATTAACTGCCGGGCTCGCTGCACGCCATGCAGCTTGTTTCTGCATAAACTCCGTTCTCAGTGCGATTTCTTTCACTACCAGGTCGGCCACCTGTGTGCGCTCGCCGTGCAATCCGTTGGCAACTAAATTGTTATAGGCATTGGTAGCCAAGGTCGAGACTACCGTGACCGTAATACTGATACAGACAATCTGGATCAGCACCAACTTCAAACCGATTGAAAGATCCCGCAATTTATTGGACATTGTGCAAAAACTCCTTCACAAAAAAATCCGCGCACCATCGCCACACTGTAGCAATAGCACGCGGATCCTGCAAAGCCCTGTTTGTGGCAGAGCGTTATTTCTCGACGAAGGCCCGCTCAATAGCGTAATCACCCGGTTCACCCATACGCGGTGATTCTTTCAGACCCAGGCCGTTGAGGATATTGCACAGATCCACCAGCAAGGCGGGACTGCCGCACATCAAGCCGCGATCTGTCTCCGGGTTGATCTGTGGCAAACCGAGATCGGCACACAGCTTGCCACTGACAATCAGGTCCGTCAGGCGGCCTTGATTGCGGAAGGGCTCACGGGTCACAGTGGGGTAATAAATCAGTTTTTCCTTCACCATATCGCCAAAGAATTCGTTCTCCGGCAGCTCTTTGGTGATGTAATCGTAATAGGCCAACTCGCTCACCCAACGCACGCCGTGGGTCAGAATGACTTTGTCGTAACGCTCGTACACTTCTGGATCTTTGATAATCGACATAAACGGCGCCAGACCCGTGCCGGTCGAAAACAAGAACAAGTTCTTGCCGGGGAGAAGGTTGTCTTGCACCAACGTACCCGTGGGCTTCTTGCTCACCAGTACCGAATCCCCCACCTTGATGTTCTGCAAGCGCGAGGTCAGCGGGCCATCGGGCACTTTGATGCTGAGAAACTCCAGATAAGGCTCATAGTTGGCGCTGACAATACTGTAGGCGCGCAACAGCGGGCGGCCATCCACTTCCAAACCGATCATAACGAACTGGCCATTGATAAAGCGCAGGCCATCTTCACGCGTACATTTGAAGCTGAACAAAGTGTCATTCCAGTGATGGACTTCAAGAACGCGCTCAACCGTGATATTGGACATCAGACTTCTCTCTTCAGGAACAACTTAACAGGCGCGAAATGATACCGGCAGCCGCGCTCTCAGGAAACCTTACATTTGCCGTACAGGGAAGAAAACTAGAGTGCAGCCCCGCGATCTTGTGGTGCCTGCTCTTTGGGAGCCAACTCGGCATTCCACTCGGAGATCAGCGCAGTCAGCTGCATGATCTGTCGCTCCAGGCTCTGTAGCTCCTGCTCGGTCATCTTTTTGCCGATAAAAATCTCCACTTCCTTACTCTTTTGGGT
>CAZZNL010000050.1:1683-8805 GCA_964655625.1 uncultured Pseudomonadales bacterium | reverse complement strand
GTATAACCTAGGCTGTTTGGTGTAGCGGATGGATGCTCAAAACGACTGCGCACATACGTCATGGGTAATAGTCCTACACGCTCTTGCGAATGGGGGTAACAGTAGCAGGCTGAAGGTAACCGCGAATCTTGCGCAGGATCTGCTGCGCCGTAATCGGCATACCGTCGTAGTTCAGTACAGAAATCATCGTCTGTGGCGGCACGTCATTTTCAGCCATCAGCAGTGTGCGCAACTGTGCATCGCGATTCTGCTCAATAACAAAAACTTTTTCGTGGCGCGCAATAAAATCATCAACCACTTTACTGAATGGAAAAGCGCGCACACGCAGCGCATTCAGATAAATACCCTCTTCAGCCAATGCATCCAGGGCTTCTAAAGTCGCCTGCGTAGATGTCCCGAAAAACAATACGCCATATTTTGCATTGGCATGCTCCGCATACTGCTCAGGTGCAGGCACGTACTGCTTGGCGGTCTCAAACTTGCGCAATAAACGCTCCATGTTTTCAACATATTTATCGCCATCTTCAGTATAAACAGCGTATGTATCACGAGAAGTACCGCGAGTGAAAAACGCGCCCTTGCTCGGATGAGTTCCTGGAACCGTGCGGTAACAAATACCGTCGCCATCCACATCTAAGTAGCGACCAAAGCGCTCCAGTTTATCTAACTGTTCCGCATTTAATACTTTGCCGCGCTTGTATGTGCGCTTGTCATCCCACTGCAAAGGCGCAGAGAGATGATCATTCATCCCCAGCTCCAAATCGGTCAGCATGATGATGGGCGTTTGCAGTTGCTCTGCCAGATCAAACGCCTCAGCCGTCATGTCAAAACATTCTTTCGGCGTAGCAGGAAACAACAACACATGCTTGGTGTCACCGTGTGAGGCGTAAGCTGCAGAAAGAATATCGGATTGCTGTGTACGCGTCGGCATACCAGTAGATGGGCCTGCACGCTGCACATCAATCAACACACTGGGAATCTCGGCAAAATAGGCCAGCCCCAGGAACTCGCTCATCAGCGACACACCAGGACCAGAAGTCGCAGTAAAAGAGCGCGCGCCATTCCAATTCGCGCCTATTACCATTCCCATGGCGGCCAGCTCATCTTCCGCTTGCATGATGGAAAAATTCTTGGTGCCAGTTCCTGCATCAACCCGCAAACGGTTCGCGTATTTTTCAAACGCATCAACTACTGATGTGCTCGGCGTAATCGGATACCACGCAGCAACCGTCGCACCGCCATAAACCGCGCCCAAACCGCAAGCGGTATTGCCGTCAACCAGAATGCGATCACCCACTTTGTCACAGCGTTTGAGACGCAAACCCAAGGGACAGGGGAAATGATCTTTGGCGTATTGGTAGCCCAATTCCAGCGCCTTGACGTTCGGCGCAATGAGTTTTTCCTTTCCCTTAAACTGATCGCTGATCAAACCGGTCAACACGCTGAATTCGATATCAACTAATGCCGCCAACACACCGATATAGATAACGTTCTTAAATAATTGTCGCTGGCGCGCATCCTTGTATTCACGCATGGAAATTTCCATCAGCGGCACAGGCAGTACATGAATATCGTTGCGCACCAACTTTCTGTCGAGCGGCTTGGTTGAGTCGTAAATAAAATAGCCACCCGGCAACACTTCCTGGAAATCTTTGGCGATGGATTGCGGATTGACCGCCACCATGATTTCGCAGCCACCACCGCGTCGCCCCAAATAACCCTTTTCAGAAATCCGCACTTCGTACCAAGTAGGTAGGCCTTGAATATTGGAAGGAAAAATATTGCGCGGCCCTACAGGAATACCCATGCGAAACACTGCTTTCACAAACAGCGCATTCGCACTGGATGATCCTGTGCCGTTCACATTGGCAAACTTGACTACAAAATCATTGACCGCTTCGAGTTTTTTCATGATTACATCCCGGCCATCAAGCCGCACTGTGCGTACCGGTACTGCACCGACCCGCTTTGGTGACGCTATACATATATTTCTGCATATCCCACGCTGAAGTCGGGCAGCGCTCTGCACACAAACCACAGTGCAAGCAGACATCTTCATCCTTGACCATAATGCGACCCGTTTTCAAACCATCCGCGATATACAGCGCCTGCTCGTGATTCTCGGCTGGCGCACTCAGATGTGTGCGCAGCACTTCCTCATCAGCTTCAGACTCAGTGAATGTGATACAGCGCGTCGGACAAATATCCACACAAGCATCACACTCAATACATTTATTCGCGGTGAATACCGTTTGCACATCGCAGTTCAAACAGCGCTGCGTTTCTTCATAGCCCGCTTCGCGATCGAAACCCAGCTCCACCTCAAGCATACGATCCGAGAGCGCCTTTTCTTTGGGCGCATGCGGCACCGCATGACGCAATTCATGCGAGATCGCGCTGTCATAACTCCACTCATGAATACCCATTTTTTGGCCAATCAGCGTTGTTCCTGGCGCTGGGCGCTCACTGACATTTTTCTCGCGGCAAAACAAATCCACAGAAATAGCAGCCTGATGTCCTTGCGCTACTGCTGTAATAACATTCTTGGGACCAAACGCAGCATCACCACCAAAAAATACCTTGGAGTTGGTTGACTGATAGGTCACTGGATCCAGAACTGGCATACCCCATTTGTCAAAGCTGACGCCACTATCTGCTTCAATCCACGGGAAAGCATTTTCTTGGCCAACAGCCATCAATACGTCATCGCATTCAAAAAACACGATTTCGCCAGTGGGCTTCATTTCACGCTTACCATCGGCATTGAACACAGCCTCGGCTTTTTCAAAGCGCATGCCGACTAACTTGCCGTTCTCCACCACGTACTCTTTTGGCACATGATTATTGAAAAATGGAATACCTTCATGCTGCGCATCTTCAATTTCCCATGGTGATGCTTTCATCTCCTCGAATGGACTGCGCACGACAATTTTGACATCCTCACCACCTAGGCGACGCGCTGTGCGGCAACAATCCATCGCTGTGTTACCGCCGCCAATAACCAATACGCGACGACCAATTTTTGTCGTGTGATTGAACGCAACATTGGCAAGAAAGTTGATGCCAATTTGAACATTGGCATCAGCGGCCTCGCGCCCAGGCAACTTCAAATCGCGACCGCGCGGCGCACCAGTACCCACGAACACGGCATCGTAGTTTTTTTCCAGAATACTGTTCAGGCTATCAATGCGCGTGTTGTAATGCGTCACCACACCCATATCAGTAATGAAATTCACCTCTTGATCCAACACATCCGCCGGCAGACGGAAAGAAGGAATCTGGCTGCGCATAAAACCGCCGCCAGCAGGCTGGTCATCATACAAATCTATCTCATAGCCCAGCGGCATCAGGTCACGCGCAACGGTCAGCGCGGCAGGTCCACCACCGATCAATGCCACCCGCTTGCCATTCTTTTGTTGCGGAATTGGCGGCATCATCGCTGCCACATCGCCTTTGTTATCTGCGGCAACGCGCTTCAAACGACAGATAGCGACCGGCTGCTCTTCAACGCGTCCACGACGGCAGGCCGGCTCACAAGGGCGGTCACACGTACGACCCAAAACCCCTGGAAACACATTGGATTCCCAGTTCACCATATACGCTTCCGCGTAACGCTCCTGGGCAATCAGCCGAATATATTCTGGAACAGGGGTATGAGCCGGACAAGCGTACTGACAATCAACGACTTTGTGGAAATATTCTGGGTCTTGGATATTGGTGGGCTTCACCACAGACTCCCTAAATGCGGGACTTCGGATGGCCAAACATTCTACAGGAAACCTATCTGTATTTGTGCTAGCTGCTTGTAAAAAATTTCCATAAATTACTCACAAGGATCGCTCATAATGCGCGCCTCCTTCATTCGACTTTCTGCAAGCTCATGACACCTCGCCAACACTGGCAGCAATTATTGATGGCCGTGATGTTTCTCACACGCCTACCCATTGCGCGCTGGGTGCAACATGACGCAGAGCTTCAATTAGGCATGGCACGCTGGTTCTCTGTAGTCGGCTGGCTGGTGGGGGTGATAGCCGCACTTATTCTATGGGTCTGCAGCCAACTTCTACCTTGGGGTCCCGCCATATTAGTGGCGACGGCATTAGCCATCTTACTGACAGGAGCCTTCCACGAAGACGGCTTCGCCGACATGTGCGATGCTTTCGGTGGCGGATGGGAAAAAGAGCAAGTGCTGCGCATTATGAAAGATTCGCGGCTGGGCACTTACGGCACCCTTGGCCTAACGCTGATGCTAGCCTGTAAGATCAGTCTGCTCGCCAGCCTGTCGCTGGCACAGGCGCTAGCTGCTTTGCTTGCCGGCCATGTACTCAGCCGCGCCACTGCCAGCTCACTGTTACTGAGCCTACCCTACGTGCGCGATACCGCCGTAGAAGCCGATATCAAAACACCGCCTGCGCACTTTGGCATGTCTGAACTACTGTTTTGCGTGGCAACAGCCGCTCCCGCCTTGTTATTGCTGCCCTCAAACTGCTGGCTGCCCTTACTGGCAGGCTTAATCGCTGTGCGCAGCTGGGCGGCCTGGTACTTTCGTCGCCGCATCGGCGGTTACACCGGCGACTGTCTCGGCGGCGCACAGCAATTGGCGGAGCTGTGCACATTGATCATCATCACCGCCTACACCGCACCCCATACTCTGTAACAGATTTATACAACCGACCATAACGACCGGATCATCACTGCACTGCAGCATCCAGTGAACGCCACAAATACCGCGACGCCACACTGCGATAGGGCCGCCAATGCTCGCCATAGCCAACGATTTCCTTGGCCGAAGGCAGTGCAGGCAACCGGTACAGCTGTGCTATGGCTTTGCGTATGCCGTAATCATCGACAGGAAATACATCGGCACGCCCCAAGCCAAAAATCAGATACATCTCTACAGTCCAACGCCCCACACCCTTAACCGCAGTAAAACGCCTGATAATTGCCTCATCGGTCATGTGTTCCATTTCTTCACACGATGGAAGCAGACCGCTCTCACTGTGCCACGCCAGATCTTTTAGGTAAGACACCTTCATATTCGACAATCCGGCATCGCGCAGTTGCACATCGGGTGTTGCCAATATTTTTTTAGCACTGACAACACCATTGCGCGCCACCAACATGCGCACACGCTGACTAATCACAGCTGCAACCTTGGTCGATAGCTGCTGACTGACAATGGCATCGACAAAAACGGTCAACGGATCACTTTCATCAGGAAGGCCATGCGGCATATCGCCAACCCATTTGAACAATTGAGAAAAACTTTTTTCTTGCTGCAAACAGTCAACAGCCTGTTGCCAGGCACGTGCCGTAGTGATTTGTCGAGGTGGTTCTAGACTTACACCCTCACAGGCCAACAACATGCGTTTGGTATCCAAGCCTCCCGGCGAAGTAAAACCACCAGGCTTTTTATTTGCCGCCACCACGCGGTGACAGGGGATAATCAACGGCAAGACATTCTTTCCCAGCGCAGAACCCACGGCGCGCACAGCACCAGGATTTCCCAACTGCGCCGCCAATTGGGCGTAACTGATCACAGAACCTGGCGGGATTTTTTGTGCTTGACGATAAACAGCCTGCATAAAATCGGTGGCAAAATCGAGCTGCACAGGCGTAGCAGAAAAATCCTGCGCAACACCTTTGCAGTGTTTGCGCACCTGTTGCACCAACAAGCGCAACCATGATGGTGTGCGAACTGACATCGACACACATTCACTCACTGATTGCAGAACAGCTTGCATATCTGCTGACGCAGTATCCGGCAACAAAAAACGAGTCAACCCGCGCTCAGACCAAGCAACTCCACAATCACCAATGGCCGTGGAAAAAATTAACCACCCCGCAGTATCCGTCATTCAGGCACGTTGCCTAATCGGCAGACGCTCCACATCGACCGCAACCACTTTGTATTCTGGACACAAGGTATCACTATCACACTCAGCCGATGTGATGTTATTGACGAGGTGCTCTGGAAAATGAAATGTGGTGAACAACACACCCGGCTTAACTTTGTTGGATATCTCAGCACTCAAGCAAACTTCACCGCGCTCAGAAAATAAACGCACGCTGTCACCGCTCTCAATACCACGCGCCGACGCATCTTGTGCATGGATCAGCAGCACATCGCTATCAACAATCGCACTGTTAGGCGTTCTGCGCGTCATGGTGCCCGCGTTGTAATGCTCCAGAATACGCCCTGTAGTCAACACCAGCGGATAGCGCTCTGCATGTTGCAACAACTCACCCGTTTCAGCCCAATCAAAATAAAAGAACTTGCCTTTGCCGCGCGTAAAGCCTTCTGTATGCAAAATCTTGGTATCAACACCATCAGCTTTAACCGGCCACTGCAAACCTTGTGTGCCGAGATTGTCCCACGTCACTCCCGCAAAAAACGGCACTACACTGGCCACTTCAGCAAGAGCGGTGTCAGCCTCGTAATCTGCTTGCGCATAACCCATGCGATTCATGATCTCCACCAGAATCTGGCCATCCACTTTGCTGCCTTCACGCGGCGCAACGGCAGCATTGACTTTCTGGATGCGTCGCTCACCGTTAGTGAACGTACCTGACTTTTCAAGAAACGAAGCACCGGGAAGCACAACGTGTGCCATCTTTGCGGTTTCACTCAAAAACAATTCCTGCACCACCAACAAATCCAGTTGCGACAACGCCGCAATAACATGCTGACTATTGGGATCGGTTTGCACAATATCCTCGCCCAATATCCACAGCGCTTTGAGCTCACCAGCCAACATGGCATCAAACATTTCAGGAATCTTTTTGCCTTTGCTGACAGGATGCTCGACACCATAAGCCCGCGCAAAATATTGCTGATTCTCACCAATCGACACATCGAGATACCCAGCACCCTGGTGCGGCTGACAACCCATATCTGCTGCGCCTTGCACATTGTTTTGACCGCGCAAGGGATTGACGCCCACACCCGGCCTACCAATATTCCCGGTCATCATTGCTAAATTCGTGATCTGAATAACCGTTTTAGTACCCTGGCTGTGCTCCGTCACACCGAGCCCGTGAAAGCTCATCGCATTTTTTGCTCGTGCATATGCCAATGCTGCCGCTTTCACTTTTGCACGCGGAACGCCTGTGATGCTTTCC
>CAZZNL010000050.1:0-1673 GCA_964655625.1 uncultured Pseudomonadales bacterium | reverse complement strand
CATCTGGCTCAAATCAGAGTTTGAAGGCAAACGCCACCAAACCCGACTCGATAATGTAATACTGCATCATATTGAGCAGTGCCACATTGGTGCCAGGACGCAGTTGCAAATGATGATCCGCCAATTCAGCTAACACCGTTTTGATGGGATCAATCACAATCAATGTCTTGCCTTTCATGGCTTGTTGCTTGATTTTTGCGCCAGTCACGGGATGCGCCGCCGTAGGATTCGCCCCCACCACCAACATACAGTCGGTGTAATGCAAATCATCAATAGAGTTCGTCGCTGCGCCAGTGCCAAATGACATCTGCATACCAAACGCTGTTGGCGAATGACACACGCGTGCGCAGCAATCGATATTATTGGTTCCCACTACTGCACGAATAAACTTCTGCATGAGATAGTTTTCTTCGTTGGTACAACGCGCAGAAGAAATACCTGCCACCGCATCAGCACCCTTTTCGCTGCGAATGCGCGTTAACTGCTCAGCAATGTAATCGTAAGCTTCATCCCATGACGCAGGTACCAGCTCACCATTTTTGCGAATCAAAGGGCTGGTCAAGCGATCAGGATGCTTATAAAAACCGAATGCATAACGCCCTTTCAAACAGGTATGACCACCGTTGACTTCAGCATCCCACGGCGCACGAATGGACACCACTTCGCCACCTTTAACAGCCACATCCAAGTTGCAACCCACTCCGCAGTAAGAACAAGTGGTGCGCACCACTTTATCGGCACGGGTAGATTTCGACTGAAAACGATCACTGATAGCGGCTGTCGGGCAGGTCTCTGCACAAGCGCCACAAGACACGCAAGACGAATCACCAAACAACAAATCATTGTCTTTGATAATTTTGGCATTGAAGCCTCTACCCTGCATGCCAAGCACAAACTGTCCTTGAATCTCATCACATGCACGAACACAGCGCGCACAGTTAATACATTTGGATAGATCCATGCGCATATACGCATGTGAAGTATCTTTTTTTCTATCGAGATGATTGTCACCACCTTCCCAGTAGCGCACTTCACGTATCCCGACGCGGGCCGCGACGTCTTGCAATTCACAATTACCGTTGACTTCACAGGTGAGACAATTGAGCGGATGGTCTGTCAACACCAGTTCGACAATATTTTTGCGCAATGCCTGCACCGATTCGCTCTGAGCAAAGATATGCATGCCAGCTGCAATCGGCGTATGGCAAGACGCCACCGTGCGAATGGGGCCATCCGCTTTCAGCGCCACTTCCACCGAACACACACGACATGCGCCATGCGGTTTCAAACGCGGATCATCACACAGCGTGGGAATATAGCCTTCGCCAAGATGGCGCTTAGCAAATTGCAGAATGGTTTCACCAGGTCGAATATCACGCGCTTGACCGTCGATAAAAGCCTGTTGCTCACTCTGCACCTGCACTCCAGCAGCGGGCGCATTGGTCACTCGAATATTCATATCGCTATACCTCACGCTGCCAAATACGCTTGGAGTTCATCATTAAAATATTGCAGCGCATTGCGTACCGGCAGCGGCAGGCCACCACCTAACGCGCAAAGAGACCCGCTCTGCATCGTGTTCAATAAATCATCGAGTAGCTTTCTGTCAATTCTGCTTTCACCGGTGATGGCTCGCTGCAACATTTCCTTGCCACGCGTTGAACCCAAACGAC
>CAZZNL010000049.1:0-8851 GCA_964655625.1 uncultured Pseudomonadales bacterium | reverse complement strand
GTCACGGCATCATCAAATTCAACCCGATGATCGACGTAACACGCGACATGCTGGACAGCTATGTGGCAGAACATCAGCTGCCACCACACCCACTCGTTGCTAAAGGCTACGCCTCAATTGGCTGCTCCCACTGCACCGTGCCAGGCGAAGGGAGAAAAGGCCGCTGGTCTGGCAAAGCCAAAACCGAGTGCGGTCTGCATCTTTGATTCACCCCGTAGGTTCACGCCCTCATTTTGTGCATTGATTTTGGCGAACAAGTCAATCTGCACTATTTTTGTGCAATCCCATAAAATCAGCGCTCGGCTTTTTCCCCTCGTACCGCCGGAGGCACGATGAGCGCATACCGCTACTCCACTGTTGACGCTTTTTTGCAGCACATCCATCAGCGTGATCCCCATCAGCCAGAATTTCATCAAGCGGTGGAAGAGGTGCTGCGCTCGCTGTGGCCATTTCTGGAGCAAAATCAGCACTACCTAGAGGCTGGCGTATTGGAACGCATGGTGGAACCAGAGCGCGTGGTAATGTTCCGTGTGCCATGGGTGGATGACAAGGGACAGTTGCACGTCAACCGCGGCTATCGCGTGCAGATGAATTCTGCCATCGGCCCTTACAAAGGCGGCATTCGCTTTCACCCTTCCGTGAATCTCAGCGTGCTTAAATTTCTTGCCTTTGAACAAGTGTTCAAAAACTCGTTGACGACTCTACCTATGGGGGGCGGCAAAGGCGGTTCAGACTTTGATCCCAAAGGTCGCAGCGAACAAGAAGTGATGCGTTTCTGTCAGAGCTTTATCTGTGAACTGTACCGTCATATCGGCGCCAATCTCGATGTGCCAGCTGGCGACATCGGTGTAGGTAGCCGCGAAGTCGGTTACATGTTCGGGCAATTCAAGCGCTTAGCCAATGAATTTACTGCCGTATTTACCGGCAAAGGACAAAGCTTTGGCGGATCATTGATTCGCCCAGAAGCCACCGGTTACGGCACCGTGTATTTCGCGCAGGAAATGCTCAAGCGCAAACACGACAACTTTCGCGGCAAGCGGGTAACCATTTCCGGCTCCGGCAACGTAGCGCAGTACGCCGCTGAAAAAGTAATGGAATTGGAAGGAATTGTGATATCGCTATCAGATTCCGAAGGTACTGTGCATTTTCCCAATGGGCTAACCCAAGAACAGTATGCAGCCCTTCAAGAATTAAAAAATGTAAAACGCGGTCGCATCCGCGAATTGGCGGAACAATTCAAATTGCCATTTCTGAAAGACCAACGCCCGTGGGATATTCCTTGTGATATCGCGCTACCTTGCGCCACCCAAAATGAGCTCGATGGCAACGATGCTCGCAGCCTACTTAAAAACGGCTGTATCTGTGTCGCAGAAGGCGCAAATATGCCATCCAACCTGGATGCCATTGAAACATTTCTCAATGCAAAAATTCTCTACGCGCCAGGCAAAGCTTCTAACGCAGGCGGCGTAGCTGTCTCTGGTCTGGAAATGTCACAAAATGCTATGCGACTGCACTGGACGGCAGCCGAAGTAGATGAAAAACTGCATCAAATCATGCAAAGCATCCATGCTTCTTGCGTACGATTTGGTGAAGAAACCGATGGAGCAGTGAATTATGTCAAAGGCGCAAACATCGCAGGCTTTGTGAAAGTTGCTGATGCCATGATTGCACAAGGCGTAGTTTAAAACACAGACTTGTTTCTTTATTTTTTGATCATCGCATCCAGAATTTTGTTCACCTTATCGCCGTAAGGTGGCTTCATTCCCATCAACTGCATCATGTTGATTTTGGATTGCGTGTAAACCGAGCGCGCATGGCTGAAGGTCTTGAATCCTTCAATGCCGTGATAGTTACCCATACCACTGGCACCGATGCCGCCGAATGGTAAATCCTCACAACTCACGTGCTGAATCACATCGTTGACAGTCACACCGCCAGAAATGGTGCGTGACAACACGCGTTCTTTCTCGCGCTCATCCTGTGAAAACAGATACAGCGCCAACGGCCGTGGATGTGCATTGATATAGTCAATTGCATCATCGATATGCTGATAACTTTTCAGCGGCAATAGTGGGCCAAAAATTTCCTCCTGCATCACCTTCATGGTTTCTTTGGGTTCAATAATTAACGTCGGCGGCATTTTGTGCACACCATCTCTTTGCAACGCAAAGCTTTCGTTAGCTGGATTGATAACGCGGATTTCACCCTCCTGCGCTTTGGCATCGTCGATATAGCTCTGCAAGCGCGCATGATGGCGCGCATTGATAATCGACGTGTAATCCGTGTTATCACGAATGCTTGGAAAAAGCGCGGTGAACGCGCGCTCGATTTCAGCAATCAATTCGTTCATCGACAGATGATGCACCAACACATAATCCGGTGACAGACACACCTGCCCCATATTCAAGGCTTTTCCCGTTACAATGGCTTGCGCCGCTTTTTTCAAATCGGCATTGCGGCCAACAACAACGGGAGACTTACCACCCAGTTCCAACGTCACTGGCACCAAGTTGTCGGCAGCAGCGCGCAAAATATGTTTGCCAACACTGGTCGCACCGGTAAACAGCATGTGATCAAACGGCAGCGCAGCAAAAGCCGCACCGACATCTTGTTCACCCGTCACCGCCACCAGCTCTTCCGGATCAAAATATTGGCTGATAAGTTGCTGCAATAAGGCCGATGTCTGCGGCGTGAATTCGGACAATTTCAGCATGCAGCGATTGCCCGCCGCGAAAATAGCACCCAGTGGACTCATGGGCACCCACACTGGGAAATTCCATGTCGCTATCGCACCTACCACACCTTTGGGTTGATAGTGAATTGCCGCTTTTGCACCCAACAAATTTAATGGCGGATCGACATGGCGCTTTTCTGGCTTCATCCAGCGTTGCACATTTTTCTTGGCATATTTCAATGAATTTAACGCGCCAAAAATATCCGCCATACGCGCTTGGTGCAGTGAACGCTGACCAAAATCGGCAGAAGTCGCCTCACACAAAGCAAATTGATTCTCAACCAACAGCGCAATGGCGCGATCAATACGATCTATACGCGTGGCCGCATCCACCACAGGATAGCGCTCGAAGGCGCGGCGCTGACGATCCAGCAGAATAGGTAGTTGTTCAACAGCGGTATTGATCATGGCGCGCCTCGGTCTTTTTTATTAAGCAGGATAGCTCGGCATCCTGCCTCTACCAGCACACAGCAACAATCCGCAAAACCTCTTGTCGGGCACTAGCGGAATCCTGATTTATCACCTAGGCTGGTAGTGTGAAATGTCTCACGGAAGTCACATTCATGCCCATTACAGAACAATTTGCATCTTTGCACCACAACGGCACACGGCTAGCTCTGAATGTCCTGCTGGTACAAGAGAATACCGAGCAGCGCACGACTTTGGTGCAAGCGCTTGGGCAATACCACCCAGAGGCAGAGGTTGTTGAGGTGGCGAGTCTGTTTGCCGCCAAAACCGAGATGGCAGCACATTTTTTTGATGCTGTCATGGTGGATGAAGCCTGTGCATTCGACCTGTTGGAGCTGATCAAGCTCCTGCCCCACTACCAACCTGCTGCAATCATTCTTACGAAACAGCATCAAACACAACACATACAACAATACCTACAAGCAGGCGCACAGGCTTGTCTGGCACTGCCTCATACCAACAACCCCGCCTGTGTCTCCAGTATCCTGATACAGGCTCTGCTGCACAGACAACACACCAGCCAGCTGCAACAACAAATAGCCAGCCTCAAGATTCAGGCAGAACATGATGCCCTCACTGGCCTCTACAACCGCTGGGTGTTTGATCAAGCGCTGGCCTATCACCTGACGCAAGCGGCGCGCTATAAACGCAGTTTTGCCCTGCTGTTGATCGACCTGGATCACTTCAAGCAAATCAATGACATGTGGGGCCACTGTGCCGGTGACAGCTTGTTGCAGCACGTTGCCGAGCGCCTTAAAAGCCTGATACGCGACAGCGACACCGCCTGCCGGATCGGCGGCGATGAGTTTGTCATCCTTGTGCCAGAAATTCTCAATGCCAGACAACCCGCCATCCTGGCTGAACGCTTGGCGGAAACGCTGCTTGACCCCATTCCCGTTGAAGGCACGGAGGTTCTCATTACTGCCAGTATTGGCGTTGCCATCTACCCCGATGACGGCACGAACGCTGATGCGCTATTGCGCAATGCCGACAAAGCCATGTATCGCGGCAAACATCGTCATCTCGATCACAACACCAACAGCGTCACAACAAACAATACCAATCACAACAACAGTACAAATCAGCAGTCTTCCCTGTCTGGCCTCTCACGCTGATTCGGCGGATTGCCTGCCTCCAAACGCTCCCCTATCATGGCCGCCCTCGCGGCCTCCTTCTGCCGCAAATTCCTGATTGCGTCACCTCGACGGAGAGCTTGCCCCCATGCATACACCTCAACATCACCGCTTGATTATTCTCGGCTCAGGCCCTGCCGGTTATACCGCAGCCATCTATGCCGCCCGCGCCAATTTGAAGCCCGTGTTGATTACCGGTATGCAGCAGGGCGGCCAACTCACCACCACCACGGAGGTCGATAACTGGCCCGGCGATGTACACGGCCTGCAAGGCCCAGATCTGATGGTGCGCATGCAACAACATGCCGAGCGTTTTGCCACCGAAATCATTTTTGATCATATTCACGAGTGCAACCTGCAACAACGTCCGTTTACGCTGACAGGCAATAACACTTACACCTGTGATGCGCTAATCATTGCCACCGGCGCCTCGGCGCAATATTTGGGGTTGCCTTCCGAGGGCGCGTTCATGGGTCAAGGTGTTTCTGCCTGCGCGACCTGTGACGGTTTTTTCTACCGCGATCAAAAAGTGGCGGTCATTGGCGGGGGCAATACCGCTGTGGAAGAAGCACTGTATCTATCCAATATCGCCAGCCATGTGACATTGATTCATCGCCGCGACTCACTAAAAGCAGAAAAAATTCTGCAAGATCACATATTAGAAAAAGCCAAACACGGCAACATCACGATTTTGTGGAATCACACACTGGATGAAGTGCTCGGCGATAACAAAGGTGTCAACGGTGTGCGCGTTAAAAACGTGCAGGATGGCAGCACACAAAATATCGACGTGAGCGGCGTATTTATTGCCATAGGCCACAAGCCCAACACCGATATTTTTGCTGGCCAATTGGCCATGCAGGACGGATATTTAACAATCAATAGCGGCCTGCAGGGCAATGCCACGCAAACCAGTATCGAAGGTGTATTTGCCGCTGGCGATGTCGCCGATCACGTCTACCGCCAAGCGATTACTTCGGCCGGATCCGGCTGTATGGCCGCACTGGATGCCGAAAAATATCTCGATGGATTGTGTTAATTTTTAATCGTTATTTGCTGCGCGTTACAGTCTGCCGAGATCAAACTCGATCCCGGCACTGCTGATAAACAAGTGCTCCCAACCCTGCTGCACCACCACATGTCCCAATTCAACCATTTCATAAAAAACCGGGCGATGGATGCGCGCCTCCATACCGCCACGCACCATAATGTAGGGACGCGGCTCACCTGTTAACGAATCTGTTTGCACCCGCAGCGGGTGTTCGGCATCCAAGCGCACGATGTCATCGGTCAACGTCCTGAACAGCAATACCGGCTGTTGCTTGTCATCTTTCTCCTGCCGCAACTCAACCGCAATGAACGGCACGTCTTCCACAGTGATACGCATTTTTTCCACGGGAGAGACCAGGAAATATTCATCCCCTTCTTTTCTCAGTATGGATGACAATAGTTTGACCAAAGCCGGGCGCTGGAAAATTCTGCCTTCGTGATACCAGCTGCCATTGCGCGCGATATGAATAGCAATATCGCCACAACACGCAGGATTCCACTGCTCAACCGGTGGCAGCTTTTGCCGATCCAACTGGCTGGCAAAAGACAAAAAACCATCCACTCCCGAAGAAGACATGTTCTTTTAGACTCACCTTGGCAACAACAATCAAAGCAATTTTCTAAACGGGAGCCGCGTAGGAACGCCTTTGGCCACCGCAAAAAAATCCGCTATAAAACTGGAGTACGCCATGTGCTCACTATTGAACGCATTGAGACTGGCCTTGTTTTTCCAGTGCTCCATCCACGCCAACTGCTCCGGCACACAGCAAATAACCTCAACACCCTCACAGTCAGGCTGACCTTTTAACATCACACACAGCCTATCAAAAATTTTCTTCGCCTCCTCAAACCTACCGTCTGCCGGGGTAACCCGCGCCAATAACATAACAGGTCTATCCAGATTTTTTTCTTGATGTTTCTCTGGGTGTTTTTGCTCCACCATAATTCCTCCAGCTGACAAATCATTCTTGTAAGATTATTTTACGGGTTTGAAAATAAGGCGTCCTCATTATCCAGACACTGCTGCAAGTGCCTCATTCTTTCTGGACCTGCGGTATCTACCATTGCACTGCCATAATAAGACTTGAAGCCAAACTTAGCGGACTCAGCTATCCGCTCACGCAACAATGGAATATCTTCTTCACGAATCTTCTCCGCTGCACACATGGTGAACATCCGTCTGCGCCGATCAGCCCCAAAACAAGTGGCATGTTTTACCCGAAAATCAAAAGCCAGCACATCACCAGGCTCTGTTGGAATCACAGTCGCTGGAATTTCCCAGTCCTGCAAACCCAAGTCATCGACATAACTGTCATTCTTCTTGAGAAACGCCTGCAACTTATTGGCAAACTTATCACCAAAGTGGTGACTCCCTGGCAGAACCCTGAAGCCACCGCTCTCCGCACCTAGAGGCTCCAGGTAGAACGCCAACTTTACATTGCGGTATTTCAACAAAGCACCGTAGGTATCTGAATGCCAACACGTACTGCACTCGAAAATATTGGCATCACTGCCCCGGTAGACAAAGTCATCACCTAACAACGCCTTATAAATACCTAAAATTCTTGGATCATCCAACAAGGCACTGAGATATGCACTTCTGTCAATAAATTGCGCCATAAACAAACGATTTTCATTGTGATGCGCACGATGATTCCAATCAACAATATCAGCTCTATGGCTCTCAATGGTTTCATCGAATACCGAAGAAATTTTTTCTGCCTCACCAGAAAATAATCCTTTGAATACTAGATACCCAAACGTATCAAAGAATTTTTTCTGCTCTTCACTGACCGAAAACATATCACTCTACCGCTGCACAGCAATTAAGGGCGAACCATTGCACGAAGCACCACTATCTACTGAAAGATAATGAGCCCGCCAATCTACCTCCGCATATAAATCAGGATAAAGCTGCTGGTCTTTTTTCATAATAGCCATCCGATTGGTAATGCGCGATTTTTTTGCCTCCCCATGCTCAACCTCAAATAGCGCTTCTCTCACCAAATTGACCGGATCATAATTGCACTTTAAACAGGCAGAATTTCCGCGCACAATACTGCGCATTTTCAAAAGATCCATATCTTCGATACTGTAATCAAAAACACTTCCCAGCGGCTCTACCTTCTCATAATCGCTACAGCACACATAATATTGACCATTCCATCCGACAAACGGTGCCACAAAGGCGATACTGCACAAAGTCGACACGCCTTTCTCTGCCATTAATACTTCCGCTTCCGCACGATGTGCGTCGCTGCGCAGGAAATAATGCCCGGTTTCACACGCGCCACCGCGCGTAATCTGACGATAGACATGCACGCCGGTCACGCCTTGCGCTTCCCAATAGTCACGCATGGCGGGAATTTTTTCGCGATTGATATCGTGCTCAACGATGCTGATCCACACTTCGCTGCGCTTGTCAGTATCACGTTGGGCATTGAGCGCCATGTAAGCCTGCACATGCGCCAACATGGTATCGGCATCCAGGTTGTAGACCTCTTCGTAGTCTTCACCCAAATCACTGACACTAAAAGTCACGCGTGCGATGCCATGATCCAACAAAAATTTTGAGCGAGCAGGCGTTAGCAAAGCTGCATTGGTGGTCAACGCAAAACGCACTTTCTGCTCTGCCAGATAGGATACATACTGCTCAAAGGCCGGATGAATTAACGACTCACCTTGGCCAGTCAACATCACGGTCAACTGTTCTTCGATCGCGCGCTGTACCGCTTGGCGAAACACGGCCTCTGTCATGAAGCCCTGCTCAGGAGTTTTGTCACGCGGACAGAAGTGACACAACGCATTGCAGCGATTGGTCAGCTCGACATCCAACGCCTGCCTTTTGATTTTCACTGCGCAATACCACTAACCGAATGCTTCCAGACTACTGGAAAGCATAGAGACAGGAAAGCCCGCCCGGTCATGCCGAGATCATGCCAAGGGGCGAATTCCAACAGCGGCACGCACTTTGGCCATAAAAGGCTGCGCGATGGCACGCGCTTTAGCCGCACCTTTTTGCAATTCGGCTTCAATTTGGGCCGGGTTGGCCAACAGATGTTCGTAACGCTCACGCGCTGGGGCAATTTCGCTATCAATCAGCGCACACAGCCGCTTCTTGGCCTCACCCCAAGCTATCCCCGCCTCGAATTCCCGGCGCATCGCCTCCGTCTGCTCCGGCGTGGCAAAAGCACGCCACACCTGGAATACCGTGGAAGTTTCCGGGTCCTTGGGCTGGCCGGGCTCGAGTAAATTTGTCACGATTTTGTTGATGCTTTTCTGCAGCTGTTTCGGTGGCAGGAATAAGGGAATCGTATTGCCGTAACTTTTGCTCATCTTGCGGCCATCCAAGCCCTGCAACACTGCTACATGCTCTTCCTCTACGGCCTCTGGCAACACAAACACCTCACCGAAATGTTGGTTGAAGCGCTTGGCGATGTCGCGATCCATCTCGACATGCTGGATC
>CAZZNL010000048.1:0-8876 GCA_964655625.1 uncultured Pseudomonadales bacterium | reverse complement strand
CCGCTGTTGTTTCGCCCAAGCCCAACATCAACCCTGATTTTGTGGGTACGGCAGGCTGCAACGCATGAAACCGCTGCATCAATTGCAAGGAATGTGCGTACACTGCACCCGGTCGCACCGATTTATACAAACGCGGCACGGTTTCCAAATTGTGATTAAACACATCGGGCGGTTGCTGCGCCAAGATGGGCAATGCTTCTTCCCACTGCCCGCGAAAATCCGGCACCAAAATCTCAACCTGTGTCGATGAATTCAGTTGCCGCACCCGCTGAATACATTCCGCAAAATGCGCCGCGCCACCGTCCGGCAGATCATCGCGATCTACCGAGGTGATTACTACATAGCGCAAGCCCAATTCAGCAATTGCCTCCGCCAACTGCCGTGGCTCTTGCGGATCAAGCGGATTCGGGCGCCCATGCGCCACATCGCAAAACGGGCAGCGGCGCGTGCAAATTTCACCCATGATCATAAAAGTCGCTGTGCCGCCGCCGAAGCACTCGCCCAAATTGGGACAGGATGCTTCTTCACACACCGTAGCGAGTTTGCGCTCACGCAAAATTTTTCGCACCCGCTGCACACTGGCACCCGTTGGAATCTGCGCGCGGATCCATGCCGGTTTGCGCAACATTTGATCGCTGGCGATCAGGTTGCTCTCGGCGTGCCGCACTTTTTCAGCGTCGCGCAATTTCACACCGACCGGAAGTTTGCGCGATCCCTGGCTAACGGTTTTATCTGTCATGCGCCTGCCACATTTCGTTATCTCGCACGAACACTTGCGTATACCCCAATGCTGTTGTGAAAGCCGCGATCAGTTTTTTTTCTAACGCCGCGCGCGTTGGCATGACAGGCAAGCAGTCCAGTAGCCGTGTCACATGTTGACCGGCATGTCCGCAGGGATGAATCCCTGAAAACGCCTGCAAATCACAGGAAACATTCAATGCTATGCCGTGATAGCAACCTTTGCGCGTCACACGCAAACCCAAAGCCGCAATTTTGGCATCGGCACCAGCTCCATCAAACACATACACACCCGGTGCATTTTTTTTGGCAAATGCCGATAAGCCCCACGCCGCCAAACTATCGATGACGACATTTTCCAACACACTCACCAGCGCACGCACACCCAAACGCAGCCGCTGTGCATCCAGCAAGGTATATAACATCCACTGACCCGGGCCGTGCCAAGTCACCTGTCCACCGCGATCCGTGCGCAGCACGGGTGTCGCACCCGTCGACAGCAGATTATCGCTATCGCCCGCCAAGCCCAGGGTATAAATGGGGTGATGTTCTAACAGCCACAATTCATCTGTGGTAGCGGCATCACGCTGTGCTGTGAACTGCTGCATTTGCTGCCAAATAGCAAGGTAATCCTGTCGTTCACTAAAGCGACGAACGATCAAGGCAGGCACAGCGTTACAACACCATGCGCACTAGGGGATGATCTTTCAAATCAGCAAAAATCGCCTGCAAATGCGTTTCACCCTGCGCTGTAATAGTGATCGTCAGCGCCTCGTAATTGCCACCACTGCTGGCGCGAATACTGATATCTGTCTGGGCAATGGCACCCGCGTGCTTTTCAAAAATACTCACGGTGGCGCTGCGAAATTCCTCACCCGCCACGCCCATCACTTTGATGGGGTAGCGACAGGGAAACTCTATTTTTGGCGGCTCTTGCTCGACTGACACGCCGCTTATACCTTCATACCAAATAAACCACCGAAGAATAGCACCAGCGTGTCCCACAAGGCGCTAAAAAATCCCGCACGCGGCACATCAGTCTGCGCCACTACATCCACTGTATCCAGAGTTTGGTCGCCGTGCTTCACCACAATCTGACCCACTTTTTGGCCCGCTGTCAGTGGCGCAAACAAAGGCTTATCGATTTGCACCTCATGTGTCAGTGACGCCGCCACATTGCGCGCCACCACCAGCGTTACCGCACGCGCCGGCACTACCGCTACCGAAGGCGCGGTACCTTTCCACACACGCGGCGTATCCAATACCCCATCAACCGGATACAAACTCACAGACTGAAAGAAACGGAATCCATAATTGAGCAAGGCTTCTGTCTGCGCCTCGCGCTCTTTGATGCTGGGCGCGCCAAGCACCACGGAAATCAGGCGCGTTTTATCGCGCTCGGCCGAGGCCACCAAACAAAAACCACAGCCCGTGGTATGACCTGTTTTCAAACCATCTACACTCGAATCACGCCACAACAAACCGTTGCGATTCTGTTGTTTGATGCCGTTGTATGTAAATTCTTTTTCTTTGTGCAGTGGATAATCTTGTGTTTTGACAATCGCGCGCGACAGCGTGGCCAAATCGCGTGCAGAAGAATAATGATCCGGTGTATCCAAGCCGTGTGTATTCACAAAATGCGTATTGGCCAGCCCCATTTTTTTGGCGTACTGATTCATCAAATCAACAAATGCACTCTCTGTGCCCGCCAGATACTCGGCTACAGCAACAGTGGCATCATTGCCAGAAGAAATCACAATACCGCGATGCAATTCCAACAAAGTCACCGGCTTATCCGGCGCAATAAACATCAGCGATGAGCCGTTATTTTTTGCATCAAATTCAGGGCTCTGCGCCCAAGCATTTTTGCTGACCGGCACCACATCTTCGTTGTGCACACGACCGGACTCCAACTCCGCCGACAACACATAACTAGTCATCAATTTGGTCAAACTGGCAGGCGGCAGACGCTCATCAGCGTTGTTTTCCAAGAGCACCGTGCCGCTCGCCGCGTCCATCAATAACCACGCTTTGGCGTTTAACTGCGGTGGTGCCGGTACCGGCTCGGCGGCGCGTGTGAAATTCACTGCCATCATCTCCAAGGGCAACAGCAAAGCCAGTGCCAAGTGCTTGGCGCAATTCATCATTTTCATGGTTGATCCGTTATCGACAGGCAAAATGCTATTGTAACGATGCACAGCATCAGACCCAACCTTTCTCCCCTAGAGATCCGATACAGAAACCTGACACGGGAACCTGACATGATCACAACACACGAGCAGACCACTGGCAGTGGGTTTTCTATTGGCTGGCTCACGCTGGATCTGCCCCGCACCCTCAATGCGCTGACACTGGAGATGTGTGTGCCGGCATTGCAGCAATTACAACACTGGGCTCAGCGCCCAGATATTGCCTGCATTGTGTTACAGGGCAATGGCCGTGCATTTTGTGCTGGTGGCGATGTGCGCCGTATGCGCCAAGGCATACTCGCTAATGACGATTACTGCGAACGTTTCTTTGAACAGGAATACCGTCTCGATTACGCGCTACACCGCTTCCCCAAACCGGTGTTGGTTTGGGGGCACGGCATCGTCATGGGCGGCGGCCTCGGCCTGTTCATGGGATGCTCTCACCGCGTAGCAACCCCGTCCACCCAGATGGCCATGCCTGAAATCAATATCGGTCTGTACCCCGATGTCGGCGCCACCCGCTTTCTCAATGAGCTACCTGAAGGTTTAGGGCTTTTTCTCGGTATCACCGGCTGCCAGTGGAATGCAGCCGACGCCATGGCGTTGGGTATGGCGCACCACCTGCTCCATGATGAATACAAGGAGCAACTGCCCAGCATGCTAGGGAGCCTGGCCTGGTGTGAAGACAGCCATCGCAATCACCAGATACTCACCGCCCACTTGCGACAACTGACGCCTGCCGCTGTCGATCCCAGCCTGACAACAGAAACGGTAAATATCAGCCGAGCTTGTCGCGGTGAGTTACCGGAAGTGCTGACAGCGCTGCAACAACTCGCCATTCCTCATCCCTGGTTTACACAAGCCATGCACAATTTGCTTCACGGCTGCCCTGTGACGCCGTGGATTGTGGTTGAACAGCTGCGGCGCGGAAAATCCCTGTCTCTGGCTGATGCATTTCGACTGGAATGGTGCCTCTCAATACAGTGCACCCAACACGCCGACTTCCCGGAGGGCGTACGCGCACAGCTGGTGGACAAAGACCGACAACCGCGCTGGCAATTCGCTGCCATCACAGCTGTTCCAGCCGACTATGTCGCGCAACATTTCACGCTACCCCACAAACCCAATCCACTGGAGAATCTAGCTTAGGCGCTCCCGCTTACGCCCTGATTTTTCCTCAGCATTACAACCATAACAGCAGGGGCTGGTGTACACTGGAGCCCGTTTATCCCTATTCGCAATATCCGTCTGTCAACATGCAAATCAAACCCATCAGCGGCCTACCGCGTGACAAAGTCGACAAGCTGCTGGCGAGCATCCCGTTTTATCGCGACGTCTCCAAATCCGAGCCTTGGCAATACGACATCCTGCTGCGCCATTCACGCATTGTTGATCTAGAACCCGGCGAAGTCGTGATGAAGAAGGGGAGCACGGACACATGGTTGTATTTCGTGCTCAAAGGCAAACTCGCCGTCTATGTCGATGAAGTCAGCGACAGCACGCACCCTATCAACTACATCACACCCGGTGAGCTGTTCGGCGATCTCGCCATCCTCGCAGACGGCAAACGCAATGCCACCGTAGTCGCCGATGCCACAAGCAAAGAAATCTCCCTGTTCGGCACAGACTTCTCCATTTTTGGCAAATTGGAAGAAATCGGCGGCATCAGCCTCAACACCAAACTGATCTTCTACCGCAGTATGGTGCACGGCATCCGCTGGAAACTGGAAGTCTACAAAATGCAGCACCCCAACCATCCTTTGGTGGCCAAGGGACGCGCCATCAAGATGTATCTAGGTACCAAGGGTACCAAGGAAGAACTGGCCGCACTGCATGAACAGGCCGTCGCTTTGGCCGATGTGCTGGGAGAATGGAACAGGGAATTTGGCGCGCTCAGCACCAGTGCAGCAGAGAGTGACTTCAACCCTTCATTGGTTAAGGGGCTCTAACACTCGGAGCAAAACCGCAGCAGGTGAGCGGCATGCTCTCAAATTGAATCCTGTGGCACGCTAGCACTAGGACCTTCGATCGGCAAGGTCGGCTCGCCCGAGCTGTGGCGTTCAATTTGAGCCACCAAGATGCGCAGCTGCTTGAGGTCTTCGTTGAATCCATCAAGCGTTTGGTAGTTGAGCCACAACAACCAGACAATCGCCAACAACAAAATACCAATAAAAAACATTCCCATCTCACGACTCCCAATTTTTGTGTCTGCTCTTGCTTGCTCGCCTATCATAACTGAATCAGCAACACCGCTTAGCGTGATACCGTAACCGGTGTACGGAAAATGCAGATAGTGACAGACTGACTTGCCTTCAATAATGACCGATCAAACTGTCGAGAGGTTTAGTCATCAAAAACCTCACCGACCCTGTTGTACCCGGTACCGGAGATTCTTCTCTTGAAAAAGACTTATGTTGTCGCCTGTCTAGTTGTCGTCACTGTGTCCCTGTGGATGCTCAGCGGCGCGTTCAAATCTCACTCAGCACCAGATGGCGACACCGCCTCCGCAGCCGAAACCCATAACGCACAACCGGGCACAGCTCGCGTGCGTATTGCCCACTTGATTGCCAAACCGCAGCGTGTGGAAACCGTGGTGCGCGGCCGTACCGAAGCCAAACATATTGTCGACATCAAAGCCGAAACCAGTGGCCGCGTGATTGCTGTACCTGTCGAGAAAGGACAGCGGGTGCAAGCCGGTGAGGTGCTCTGCCGCTTGTCGGATGACAGTCGCCACGAGCAACTCTCGCAAGCGCGAGCCGCCTATGACAAGGCCGCATTTGATTACGAAGGCGCTCAGCGTCTCAGAAAAGAAAATTTGCTATCCGTCACCTCACTGGCAGCCAGTAAAGCCGCCCTGGAAAGTGCGCGTGCTGGATTGCGTATGGCAGAACTGGAAGTCGAGCACGCGCAGATGCGCGCACCGTTTGCCGGCTTTGTTGAAGACCGTCCGGCCGAAGTAGGCGCACTGCTCGAACGCGGCATGACCTGCGCGCGCTTGATCGACGAAACGTCCCTGCTCGCCACCGGCCAAGTCTCCGAGCGCGAAGTGCTGCCACTGGCACTGGGGCAAGCCGTTTCGGTGCAATTAGCCAATGGCCAGCAGGTGAACGGCAAGATCAACTTCATCGGCCGCGCCGCAGACCCCACGACACGCACCTACCGCATTGAAGCCACGCTCGACAACACCGGCCTCAGTCTGCGCGATGGCATTACCGCGCAAATCACCATCCCACTGCAGGAAGTGGTCGCACATCGCATCACGCCTGCAGTACTGGCATTGGATGATGCTGGCAAAGTCGGTGTGCGTATCGTCAATGCGGAGCAACGCGTTGAGTTTCATCACATCGCTGTTGTGCGTGAAACGGCCGAGGGCGTTTGGGTGACAGGGCTGCCCCACGAAATAGATCTGATTACTGTTGGTCAAGAAACTGTCGCCGATGGCGACAAAGTGGAAGCGACACCCGACAACTCGGCCAACAACAATAAGACCCAACCATGAACAATTTTCTGCATTTTATTATTGATAGGAGCCGCACCACACTGAGCTTGTTGGTGCTGTTGATGATCGTCGGCATATTCGCTTATCGCCATCTTCCTGTAGAAGTGACACCCAATATCGCCACACCCTATATCTCGACTACTGTGGTGTTGGAAGGTGTATCGCCACAAGACGGCGTGCGCCTACTGATCAAACCCATGGAAGTGGAATTGCGCAGTATCGATGGCGTAAAAGAAATCACCGCGCGCGCCATGGAAAACATGGTCAACGTGGTGGTTGAGTTCAATAACGACATCAACATTGATGCTGCCATGGCCGATGTTCGCGCAGCTGTTGACCGAGCGCGCGGCGAGTTTCCCGATGATGCCAAAGAACCTATCGTCAAAGAAATCACTTCTGATGAATTTCCCGCCATCGTACTGAGCCTGGTTGGGCAAAATGTGCAGGAGCGCGTGCTGTTCAATAACGCGCAGGCATTGAAACGAAAAATCCAAACCATTCCCAATGTATTAGAAGCCAAACTGGTTGGGCACCGCGAAGAAGTTTTAGAGGCCAATATTGATCGCAACAAACTGGAGACCTACGGCATCAGCAGTGTCGAGCTGATCAATGCCGTTAATGCGAACAATCTTTTGGTTCCCGCAGGTGAAGTCGATACCGGTCGCGGACGTTTTTCCGTCAAACTGCCTGGATTGATTGAAAACTATCAGGATCTTTACAGCCTGCCTCTACGCGCCACATCTGAAGGCGTCATCAAGCTGGGCGATGTCGCCGATGTGCGCCGCACGTTCAAAGATGCCACCACCATCACGCGCGTAGACGGCAAGCCGGCAATTTCGATTGAAGTAAACAAACGCGCTGGCGCCAATATGATTGATGTGGCCAACGCCGTGCGCAAATTGATCAACGATGAACGCACACACTTGCCTCCCGGCATAGAACTGGTCACCACTTTTGACCAAACACCGTTCTCACTGCAGATGGTTTCCGAGTTGGAAGGCAATATTCTTGCCGCGTTGGTATTGGTTCTGGTTGTCGTTGTTGCAGCACTGGGTACACGCTCCGCCATTCTGGTCAGCCTAGGTGTGCCTGTGGCATCACTGGGCGGCATCGCGGTCATTTATTTTCTCGGCTACTCTTTCAACTTTATGGTGCTGTTTGGCTTGCTGTTGGCCATCGGCATGATTGTCGATGGCGCGATCGTCATCGCCGAATACGCCGACTGCAAAATGGCAGATGGTTTATCACCGCGCGATGCTTACGTCGCCGCCTCCGTGCGCATGTTTGCACCCGCCACCGCCTCCATGCTCACCACACTGTGCGCGTTTTTGCCACTGATGTTCTGGCCGGGCATTGACGGCGCTTTCATGCGCATTCTGCCCGTCACCGTGTTTGCCGTCTTGTCGTGGTCTATCACTTTTGCCTTGGTATTTCTGCCCGTGCTCGGCGCACTGTTCGGCAAGGCAGAAATGGATGAAAAAAGCATTCAGGATCTTCGCACTCTCGAACACGATGACCCACGCAAACTGGGTGGCATCACCGGAGCCTATGCGCGCGTCATTGAACAGGTACTGCGCCGCCCTGTGCTCTCCATCGTCGCCTCGCTGTTTATGTTGCTATCCATTTTTGTTGCCTACGAACATCTCAATGTCGGCACGGTATATTTCACAGAATCTGAAACGGAACACGGTGAAGTCAACGTCAGTGCGCGCGGCAATTTATCCGCTCAGGAATCCGCAGCACTGGTCATGGAAGTAGAAAATATTGTGCGCCAGACTGACGGCATTGTGTCTGTCTATACCAGCGCTTACCCCGTAGGCACTGCGCAAGGTCGACGCAATGCATCAGAAGACGAAATCGGCCACATGCTGGTGACCCTGGAATCCACACACACGCGCAAACGCTCTGCCAGCGAAATTTTCTGGGAAATCCGAGAGAAAACTGCGCACTTATCCGGCATCAAGATTTTTGCTGACAAACTTAAAGGTGGACCGCCTGTCGCCAAAGATATCCAGATTGAATTGCGCTCTGACAATCAAGAAATATTGCAAGCAGAAGCCACGCGCGTGCGCGAGCACCTTGAAAAACAAGTGAAAGATCTCGTCGATATCGACGACACCATGCCGCTACCCGGCATCGAGTGGGAACTGCAAGTCGATCGCCGCCAAGCGGCTCTGTACGGCGCAAGCGTAGGCATGGCCGGCCTCGCCGTACAATTGATCACCAATGGTGTGCTGGTTGGCAAATATCGTCCCGACGATGCCGAGAGCGAAGTGGATATTCGTGTGCGCTACCCTGCCAAGGAGCGCAACATTGAGACGCTGGACGTGTTGACTGTCAACACTGCACACGGGGCAGTTCCCTTGAGCAATTTTGTCGAGCGCGTGGCAAAACCGCGCGTCAATAAACTGCAACGCCTCAACGGATCCGGCGTGGTCTCCGTCTATGCC
>CAZZNL010000047.1:0-8876 GCA_964655625.1 uncultured Pseudomonadales bacterium | reverse complement strand
ACGGCAGCAGATCGCGCGACTGAAAAAGAAGGACCGCGCAGGCCGCCAAACCGGTTGCCGAATCCGCGCAGGCAGAAAACAAAGCACCGACGCGCACCAAATCGGTTCGCGGCCACGATAACGCCTGGTGGTGGGATCAAGTCGAGAAAAACAAAGTGCTGCCGATTCAACGTTGCAAATCTTGCAGCACGCTGCGCCATCCGCCGCGCCCGTTTTGCAACCAGTGCCAAAGCGGTGAATGGGATTTCGTCACGTCAAAACTCGAAGGCGAAATTTTCAGCTTCGTCGAACTGCACTACCCGGAAATTCCGGGCTACACCTACCCGCTGATGTGCGCGGTGATCACACTGGACGAAGGCACGCGCCTGCTCTCCAACGTCATCGACTGCAAGCCAGAAGACGTGCAAATCGGCAAGCGCGTAAAAGGCGAAATCATGCAAGTGGATGCAGACAACGTGCTGCCGCAATTCAGATTGGTATGAGGTGATGACCATGACGACTCCAACTGTTTCTAGCGTCAATTTTTCCAGTGTCAATGTCGGCGACAAACTGCCGAACATGGATATCGACATCAATGTGAGTTTTGTGGTGGCGGGTGCTATCGCCTCGCGCGACTTCACACCCGTGCATCACAACAAGGCAGCAGCGAATGCGTCTGGCTTGGGCAATGTATTTCCCAACATTCTCACCGACAACGGTTTGGTGGGGCGTTTTGTTACCGACTGGGCTGGCCCTGACAGCACATTAAAACGCGTCAACATCAAACTCGGCGCACCTGTGCAACCCGGTGAAATTTTGAAATTCACTGGCGAAGTAGCTGCAAAAGACGATGCGACCAATATTGTCGATATCAAAGTAACTGCGAAAGGCAATTGGGGTATGCACCTCGATGGCATCGCCCGCGTCCAGTTGCCGAAGTGAGGAGAGACAAATGAAAATTGCAAATCTGAAAGATAAAGCGGCAATTGTTGGTGCAGGCAATACCGAATTTTCTAAAAACTCCGGCCGCAGTGAATTGTCACTCGCATGTGAAGCCATTCTCGCCGCGTTAAAAGATGCGGGATTAAAACCATCAGACGTGGATGGCATGGTCACCTACACCATGGACAACAACGACGAAATCGAAATTGCACGCGCTATCGGCTGTAACGATTTGTCGTACTACTCGCGTGTGCCACACGGCGGCGGCGCCGGTACTGGCACCATTCAACAAGCAGTGATGGCGATTGCCACGGGCGCGGCGGAAGTGGTGGTGTGCTGGCGCGCGCTGAACGGCCGCTCTGGTCACCGCTATTCTGGCGGCGTGTCGGGCGATATCGTCACCGGCGACATGATCCACTACGGTTGGTACATTCCTTACGGTTTACTCACGCCAGCTTCGTGGGTTTCCATGTATCACAAACGCTATGAGCATTTGTTTGGCTGCACGCAGGATGCATTGGCGGAAATTGCTATCGCCACGCGCCAATACGCTGTCACCAACCCCAACGCATTTTTTCACAACCGTCCATTGACGCGCGAAGAATATGACAAGGCAAAAGCGATTTCTTTGCCCTTCAAGTTATACGACTGCTGCCAAGAATCTGACGGCGGCAGCGCGGTGATTTTGACCACCCCAGAACGCGCCAAGCATTTGAATAAAATGCCGGTATTTGTAAAAGGTGTGGGCGCTTACGCCGATAAAAATACCGAAGCGATGACCAATTTCTACGCCGACGAAATCGCACAAATTCCTGCGATGGATTTGGCGGCGAAGCAAGCGTATGCGCAAGCTGGTATGAAGCCGGACGACATCGACGCCGCCATTATTTACGACGCTTTCACAGCGATTGTGATGTGGCAGTTGGAGAGCTGGGGCTTTGCTGCGCAGGGTAAATCAAAAGACTTCATCACCTCGGGGGCATTGCGCCCGGATGGTCGCCTGCCCACTAATACGCACGGCGGTCAGTTGAGTGAAGCATATATTCACGGCATGAACGGCATCGTGGAAGGCGTGAAACTGGTGCGTGGCGAGTCCATCAACCAACCGAAAAAAACCATCAATAACGTGGTGGTGACATCCGGTGTCGGCGTGCCGACTGGCGGCATGATCATCGGCAAATAAGCGAGACGAAGGCACCTGCGGGTGCCTTTTTTACTGCGATATTTTCAGCAGCAATGTTTTCAACAGCAATGTTTAAGCCCTGTTTACTCATTCCTGTCTACAATCACGGCACGTTGATTGCCGCGACATTCGCCAAGCTGCGCGCCTTCAACTTGCCGTGCATTCTCGTTGATGACGGCAGCGATGCCGCCACCGCACAGGTGCTCGACAGCCTCGCGCAGCAAGAAGCATCTATCACGTTATTGCGGCTGCCGGCTAACCAAGGAAAAGGTGCTGCGGTGTTACACGGCATTGCCGCTGCACATCAACAAGGTTATACCCACGCTTTACAAATTGATGCTGACGGCCAGCACGACACACAAGATATTCCCTCACTGCTCGCCATGGCAGAACAAGAGCCGGAAGCATTGATCAGCGGCGCGCCGCAGTACGGCAGCGACATTCCCAAAGCGCGTTTGTACGGTCGTTACATCACACATTTCTGGGTGTGGATAGAAACCTTGTCATTTGAAATCAAAGATTCCATGTGCGGCTTTCGCGTCTACCCTGTCGCCGCCACGCAGGCATTGGCACAGCAAGTGTCGATTGGCAAACGTATGACATTTGATACCGACATCATGGTGCGTCTGTACTGGCAAGGCACGCCTGTGAGGTTTTTACCCACGCGCGTCATCTATCCTGACAACGGCATTTCTCACTTTCGACCACTGCGCGACAATTTACAAATCAGCTGGATGCATACGCGTTTGGTTTCTCAAATGTTGTGGCGCACCGCAAAAAATCTTTGCAGCAATACACAAAAACATGTGCATTGGTCACAACAGCGCGAACGCGGCAGTGCTTGGGGCATGCGTTTCTGCTTATGGTGTTACCGCACTCTGGGAAAACATGCGCTCTATGCGCTGCTCTACCCGATCATCGGCTGGTTTTTTCTCTTTGCCAGCCATGCGCGCCGCGAGTCTCGCCGCTACTTGCAACGCGTTTTGTCACAACCACCCACTGCGCGTGATGTCTTTCAGCATTTCATGGCATTTGGTCGTGCCGTGGTCGACAAACTGTCTGCGTGGAGCGGCGATTTACATCGCGAAGATGTCATCTTTCCTCAACGCGAGTTGCTACTGCGACAGGTGACCAGCAAACGAGGCGCAGTTATTTTGACTTCGCACCTCGGCAATGCCGATATGTGTCGCGCCTTAGTGCACAGCGCACCCGATATACACCTGAATGTGTTGCTGTTTACCAACAACGCAGCAAACATCAATCACATCATGCAAAAGGCAAACGCCAACGCCCACTTGGAAATCATTCAAATCAATACAGTAGGACCAGAAACTGCCATATTGCTGCACGAAAAAATTCAACGCGGCGAGTTTGTGGTGATTGCTGCCGACCGCACCTCGCCAACTGCCATGCACCGCGCGTCACGCGTACCCTTTCTGGGTGATATGGCTGCCTTTCCGCAGGGGCCGTTCATTCTGGCAGCACTGCTGGAATGCCCGGTCTATCTGCTGTTCGCACTGCATAATGGCAAGCAATACGATATTTATTTGGAACACTTTGCAGAACAATTACAATTTTCACGTCGCCAGCGCGAAGCATTGTTGACCACCTTCATCGGCCGTTACGCGGCCAGACTGGAGCATTACTGTCGATTGGCTCCGCTACAATGGTTCAATTTTTATGATTTCTGGAAAGAGCATGACTGAACACGCCGTACAATTTGGCAGCGAACGCATCGCCATTGAAGACATTGTTGCCATTGCAGAAGGCCGTCGCCATGTGGCGCTATCAGACGCACCAGACTTTTGGGAGCGCATCCACAAGGGCGTTGCTTTTCTCGACAGCCTGCTGCGCGATGACGGTGTGATCTACGGCGTCACCACCGGCTACGGTGATTCCTGCACCGTCGCGGTTCCTGCACACCGTGTTGAAGAATTGCCGCTGCATTTGTCGCGCTTTCATGGCTGTGGTTTGGGTGATGTGTTTAGCGAGCAGCAAGGGCGCGCCATTCTCGCTGTGCGCCTCGCCTCACTCGCGCAGGGCTATTCCGGTGTGACGCCTGCGTTATTGGAGCGCTTGGTGTTGTTCATCAATGACAATATCGTGCCGGTGATTCCGCAAGAAGGTTCGGTGGGTGCCAGCGGTGATCTCACGCCGCTGTCTTATGTTGCCGCTGCGTTGATGGGTGAGCGCGATGTCTGGTATGGCGGTGAACGCCGACCAACTTTGCATGTACTGAATGAACTGGCACTCGCACCGCTGACGCTGCGCCCCAAAGAAGGTTTGGCTTTAATGAATGGCACGGCCGTGATGACGGCACTCGCCTGTCTCGCTTATGTGCGCGCCGATTATCTCGCGCAATTGGCCGCACGCATCACGTCCATGATGTCGCTGGCGTTACAAGGCAACGCCAATCATTTCGATGAAAAATTGTTTTCGGTGAAGCCTCATCTTGGGCAAAACACGGTCGCGGCGTGGATACGCAGCGATTTACCGAACAATGAAGTAGCGCGCAACTCCAGTCGTTTGCAAGATCGTTACTCTATCCGCTGTGCGCCGCACATCATCGGCGTGCTGACAGACAGCCTGCCGTGGTTGCGTCAATTCATTGAAAACGAACTCAACAGCGCCAACGACAATCCCATCATCGACGGCATCGGCGAGCATATTTTGCACGGCGGCCATTTCTACGGTGGCCATATCGCTTTTGCGATGGATGCACTCAAAAATGCCGTTGCCAATATTGCCGATTTGCTGGACAGGCAAATGGCTCTGCTGATGGATCCTAAATTCAATCACGGTTTGCCAGCCAACGTGTCTGGCGCACAACCCGGCCGAGAGATGATTAACCACGGCTTCAAAGCTGTGCAAATTGGTTGTTCGGCGTGGACGGCGGAAGCGCTGAAATTGACCATGCCCGCCTCCGTGTTTTCGCGTTCTACCGAATGTCATAACCAGGATAAGGTCAGCATGGGCACCATTGCGGCACGCGATTGTTTACGTGTGTTGCAGCTGACCGAACAAGTCGCCGCAGCCAGCTTGCTCGCTGCGACGCAGGGCCTGGATTTGCGCATGCGCCAGCAAGAACTGTCAGAACAGCAATTGACGGATTCCATTGGCAGCATGAAAACGCATATTGCTGAATACTTCACTTTTGTTGACGAAGATCGTCCATTAGAAAATGATTTGCGCCACACTGTTGCACTGATTCAGCAGCGGGCGTGGAAACTTTTTCACTAATTCATTAATTGCAATTCTATTGATAAACAGGAGTAATGGTGTGAGTACAGACAAATTTGACGTCATTGTGATGGGCGCTGGCCCTTCCGGAGCCATTGCTTCCGCACTGTTGACACAAAAAGGCCACTCCGTTTTAGTGCTGGAGCGCGATACCTTTCCGCGTTTTTCTATCGGCGAAAGCCTGTTGCCGCAGTGTATGGCGTTTGTCGAGCAAGCCGGCATGCTGCCAGCCGTACAAGCAGCAAAATTTCAGTTCAAAAATGGTGCGGCATTCTTACGTGATAACGTGTACACCGATTTTGATTTTACTGACAAATTCTCCCCAGGCCCCGGCACCACCTTTCAAGTGCAGCGCGCTACGTTTGACAAAATCCTGGCCGATGAAGCCGCGCGCTTCGGTGCGGATATCCGCTTTCGCCATGAAGTCACTGCCGTCAATCTGGAGGGTGATCGCCCTGTCGTCACCTATAAAACCGCTGAAGGCGAAGTGAAAACTGCCAGCGCAAAATTCCTGCTGGATGCCAGCGGTTTCGGCCGTGTGCTGCCGCGCCTGCTCGACCTGGAATACCCGTCAGACTTTCCTGTGCGCCAAGCACTGTTTGTGCATGTGCGTGACCACATCAGCGATCCCCATTTTGATCGCAACAAAATTCTGATCACCGTGCACCCCAAACACCGCGATGTCTGGTACTGGACGATTCCTTTCTCAAATGGTACTTGCTCGCTGGGTGTGGTCGCCAAAGCAGAGTTTTTCCAACCCTACACCAACACCCCAGACGAAAATCTGTTGCAGATTGTGCGCGAAGAACCGCGCCTCGCTGAGTTGTTGCAGCGCGCAGAAATCACCCAATCGGCGCGACAAATCACAGGGTATTCCAGCAATGTAAAAAGCCTGCACGGCAAAAATTTTGCACTGCTGGGCAATGCCGGTGAATTTCTTGATCCGGTCTTTTCTTCTGGCGTAACCATTGCGATGAAATCCGCCAGTTTGGCTGCTGATCTTCTCCACCGCCAATTCAACGGTGAAAGCATTGACTGGGAGAAAGACTACGCCATTCCTTTGAAAAAGGGCGTGGACACTTTCCGTACCTTTGTCACTTCTTGGTATGACGAGCGCTTCCAAGACATCGTTTTTCACAAACACCATCAACCAGAAATCAAGGCCATGATTTGCTCGATACTGGCTGGTTATGCGTGGGATGAAAATAATCCCTATGTGAAAGAGAGCGAGCGCCGCGTCAATGTCTTGGCAGAAATTTGCCGCGCTGGATAAGTCAGAACCATGAAGCCTGTTTTGTCCGCACTGGGCATTATCAATGCACTCGGCCACAACAAAGACACGGTGCTGAGTAACTTGCTGTCGGGCAAAGCGCCTGGCATGCACGCGCACACAGGAGAAATTTCCGGACGCGAAATCTGGGCAGGTCATGTTGACTACCCACTGCCACCGACACCCAAAAACCTCGTGCAATTTGATTGCCGCAATAATCAACTATTACTGGCAGCTGCAAAACAAATCGCACCTGAGATTGCTGCGGCTATTGCTGCATTTGGCGCAACACGCATTGGCGTGGTGATTGGCTCCAGCACATCAGGCATTGCAGAGGGCGAGCAGGCTTTGGCAGAAAAAATGCAGGGCGACGATTGGCCTGCACACTATCACTACCGCCAACAAGAAATTGGCAACCCTGCACTCTTCCTCGCTCACTATTTGCAACTGAGCAGTGTGGCGATGACCGTTTCAACTGCGTGCTCATCCAGCGCCAAAGTATTCAACAGTGCGCGCCAACTCTTGGCCCTGGATTTGTGCGATGCCGTGATCTGCGGCGGCAGCGATTCGCTGTGCCAACTCACACTCCATGGTTTTTCTGCGCTGGAATCCGTTTCCTCAGCGCGCTGTGAACCCTTTGCCGAAAAAAGAGACGGCATTACCATCGGTGAAGGTGCTGCACTATTTTTAATGCAAAAATCTCAACCACAAACGGGTGACATTGTATTGGCTGGCGTAGGTGAATCTGCTGACGCACACCACATTTCTGCACCGCATCCCGAAGGTACCGGGGCGGAAGCGGCGATGCGCGCAGCTTTAGTCGATGCGCAATGCGCAGCCAGCGATATTGCGTACCTCAATTTGCACGGCACAGCGACACCACTCAATGATGCAATGGAAAGCGCAGCCGTTCACCGCGTGTTTGGCAGTGATACACCATGCAGTTCAACCAAGCCCTTGACTGGGCACACACTCGGTGCGGCTGGCGCCACAGAAGCGGGTTTGTGCTGGTTATTGCTGTCCGCCATGAACCACCAACGCACCTTACCGGCACAGCTTAATAAACTGTCACCTGACCCAGCGTTAGCTCCTATTGCAATTTTGCGAACCGATCAAACTCTGCCAGAAAAATCATCTCTGTTTGCACTGAGTAATTCTTTTGCTTTTGGCGGCAGTAACGCCTCAGTGATTTTGCAGGTGACGGTATGAACAAAACCTTCGACCTTGAAAGACTACTGCCACATCGCGCACCGATGATCTTGTTGAGCCGCGCACTGGACTACAACGAACACGGTGCAACAGCACAGGTAAGCATTGATCAACATTCGCCTTTTTTTGACGCGCAACTGGGCGGCGTGCCCGCCTGGATTGGCATGGAATACATGGCACAAACCATCGGTATTTGGGCTGGCAATCAACAACTATCGCGCAACAAACCCGTGCAACCCGGATTCTTGCTCGGCTGTCGCAGCTATCGCAGTAACTGCGCTTATTTTCCTACGGGCTGCACGCTCGATGTATCCGCCGCTGTTATTTATGTGGATGATAATCATCTCGGTGTGTTTGATTGCACCATCTCCACAGCAGACATTTTGGCCACAGCCCAGATCAAAGCTTTTCGCCCAGAAAATCCACAACAATTTGTGCGCACACCGCCACATCCATTATCAACAGGACTCAATGCATGAATCGCACAGTACTGGTCACAGGCTCCAGTCGCGGCATAGGTCACGCCACTGCCATCGCCTTGGCACAAAACGGTTTTGATCTGGTTTTACACTGCCGCTCACAAATAGCGGCGCTGCACGAAGTACGCGATACCATTCTTGCAATGGGTCGCCAAGTGCGCTGCCTGCAATTTGATATTGCCAATCGCGAACAAACACAACAAGTTCTGCTCAACGATATCGAACAACACGGCGCATACTACGGCGTGGTGTGCAATGCAGGCATCACACGCGATAACGCCTTTCCCGCCATCAGTGCAGAAGATTGGGATGCTGTTTTGCACACCAATCTCGACGGCTTTTACAACGTGTTGCACCCGTTAGTGATGCCGATGATTCGCACCCGGCAAGGCGGGCGCATCGTTGCCGTTTCTTCTGTGTCTGGCGTAATGGGCAATCGCGGGCAAGTCAATTACAGCGCTTCCAAAGCGGGTTTGATCGGCGCATGCAAAGCCTTAGCCGTTGAACTCGCTTCGCGAAAAATTACCGTCAACTGTGTTGCACCGGGCTTGATCGACACCGAGATGGCCACCGA
>CAZZNL010000046.1:0-8892 GCA_964655625.1 uncultured Pseudomonadales bacterium | reverse complement strand
GTGGTTGATTGTGCAGCGCGTGCGCGCAGAGATGGCCACGCATGTCTGCTCCATCTATCTGCTCGACACACACAGCCAACACTATGTCTTGATGGCAACCGAGGGACTGAATCCCAACGCCGTGGGCAAAGTCAGCCTGGCGCTTGGTGAAGGCCTCGTCGGCCTTGTCGCCCAACGCGAAGAACCAATCAACCTGGATGACGCCGAATCCCACCCACAATACCGCTACTTTCCCGAAACAGGTGAAGAGCGCTTTCGCTCCTTTCTCGGCACGCCGATCATCCACATGGGAAAAGTCATGGGTGTATTGGTTGTCCAGCAAGTGGAAGAGCGGCGCTTTGATGAGTCGGAAGAATCCTTTTTGGTCACACTTTCTGCACAGCTCGCTGCCGTCATCGCGCATGCAGAGGCCACCGGTTCACTGAATGCCTCCAATCTGCACGGCTACCGCTCATCTCCGGAGGCAGCGTTCAAAGGTGTCTGTGGCGCGCAAGGTGTTGCACTGGGCGAAGCGGTAGTTATCTTTCCCACCGCCGATCTACACGGTGTGCCCATTGAAAAAACCAACAACATCGAAGCGGAGCTGGATTTATTCAATGCCGCGCTATGTCGTGTGCGCCATGATTTGCAGCAATTGTCGCAGCAGTTACAGTACCGACTGCGCGAAGAAGAGCGCGCACTTTTTGATGTCTATCTCGGCATGCTCACCGACAGCGCATTGGGCGGTGAAATTGCGCTGCGTATCAAAACCGAATCCTTGCAAGCACGATCTGCACTGGCCAGTGTCATTCTCGAACATGTGCGCACCTTTGAAAGCATGGACGACAGTTATTTACGCGAGCGCGCTGCCGATGTTCGCGATCTGGGTTTGCGCGTGCTCGCCACAATGGACGAACAACATCAACGCAGCAAACGCACCGCGTATCCCGCAAAAACCATTTTGGTGGCGGAAGAACTCAGTGCATCCATGTTGGGAGAAGTGCCAGAAGATCGCTTGGTCGGCTTGATCTCCCTGCGCGGTTCCAGCTCGTCGCATGTCGCCATATTGGCGCGCGCCATGGGCATTCCCACCGTCATGGGCGTTACTGACCTGCCTTATCAACAACTTGATGGCCGCTTCCTGGTGCTTGACGCTTATCGCGGCAAGGTCTACACCAATCCTTCGCATGTGTTGCGCCGCCAATTCGAAGAAATTTGGCGCGAAGAACAACAACTATCACGTGAATACCACACACTGACACCGCTGCCTTGTGAAACCATAGATGGCCAGCGCCTGCCACTGTGGGCCAACACGGGGCTGTTGACCGACGTGCTGCGCTCACTGGATCGCGGTGCTGAGGGCGTGGGCCTGTATCGCACGGAAGTCGCTTTTTTACTGCGCGATCGCTTTCCCAGTGAAGAGGAGCAACGCAACATTTATCGCGAACAACTGAGTGCATTTGCTCCGCACCCGGTCACCATGCGCACCCTGGATATCGGCGGCGACAAATCCCTGCCTTACTTTCCCATCAAGGAAGACAATCCCTTTCTGGGTTGGCGCGGGATTCGCGTATCGCTGGATCACCCCGATATTTTTCTTGTGCAAGTGCGCGCCATGCTCAAAGCCAGCGAGGGGCTGAACAATCTGCGCATTATGCTGCCGATGATTTCCGGTGTTGCAGAGTTGGACCAAGCATTGAAACTGGTGCATCGCGCCTGGAAAGAATTGCTTGAAGAAGGGCACAGTATTCAGCTGCCGCAATTGGGCATCATGATCGAAGTGCCTGCCGCGATTTACCAAATTCGCGAGCTGCTACAGCGTATCGATTTTCTCTCCGTTGGCACCAACGATTTGACACAATATTTGCTGGCGGTAGATCGCAATAATCCGCGTGTAGCCAATTTGTACAATTATTTTCACCCTGCGGTGCTGCATGCGTTGGCACATATTGCACATGAAGCTCACGCGGCGGGAAAAACCGTCAGCGTCTGTGGTGAAATGGCTGGCGACCCCAGTGCAGCAATCCTGCTAATGGCCATGGGCTATGACGCATTGTCTATGAATGCGAATAATCTTCCCAAAGTAAAATCGGCTGTGCGCGTGTTGAAGATGGCAGATATCCAGCCGTTATTGGCCGAAGTGATGCAAATGGATAATGCGCGAACCATCAGCAAACACTTGCGCACTACCCTCGAAATGCTGGGTGTTAAACCGCGTCTATTGCATAACGAATCAGACGAAGCGTAAATGGCAGCGCCTACTCTGCCGCAGGTACCGACTGCATCCGCTGATCCAAATCCTTCTGCATTTCCTTGCCAACATTGGCTGCTTTTTGCATCTGTTTCTGCTGCCCTTCTACCAAGCTGGCAGGCTTAGCTGGTGGTGCTTTACTGCTTTCCCGACCCATAAACCAGATCACGCCGCCTACAATCGCCAGAAACAAAAGAATACTTTTGACACTCATACCCACCACCGCTGTAGTTGACATCGCCACTGTAGTTGACATCGCCAATCATAGTGCAAAAAATAAACCCCACAGCACGTCCAGTGTTGTGGGGTTCTGGGTCCATCTGTTAGATGTCTTCCCTGTGCTCTCAAAATTGGTGCCTGCCGCTAGCAGGCTGCATCCTTGAGCGCCCTTAAGGTTCAGTCTAATGCTCCTAGCTCCCTGACTGACCTGTTCCTTGTCGCCGTGTTACCGGCTATCCGTTCGATTAGCACCTCCGTGTGTGCTGTCGTCCGTGTGAAGCCATTGTGCCTATCTCCCCATGTCAGAAATAGTCGCAAAAACCTTCAGTTTGTGTACGACATTTCGTACAAAACGCTGGTGTACCATAGCCCACCCTCAACCGATCCCACGCCGCTAAACAATCCTATGAGCAAGACTAAAACAGCCTTTGTGTGCAATGACTGCGGTGCCGATTACAGCAAATGGGCAGGGCAATGCACCGCCTGTGGCGGCTGGAATACGCTCAGCGAAGTTCGGCTCGGCAGCGGCAAAAACACACGCGCTACTGGCAGCAACCGCGATGGCTTTGCCGGCAGCACAGGGGGAGGCCTGCAAACTCTGGCTCAAATTGCCTTGCAGGAACAAGTGCGCATTCACACCGGTAGCAGCGAATTGGATCGCGTGCTCGGCGGCGGTCTGGTGCCCGGCTCTGCCGTGTTAATTGGCGGCAATCCGGGTGCTGGTAAAAGTACGTTACTACTGCAATTACTCTGCAAACTGGCAGAGCAACAAATCTGCCTGTACGTCACCGGGGAAGAATCCTTGCAACAAGTCGCTATGCGCGCCAGACGCCTAGGCCTGCCTGTCGACAAATTACACACCCTGTCTGAAACCAATATTGAATCGCTGCTGCAAGCAACTGAGTCGCTGGCACCGGCAGTTATGGTGGTGGACTCCATTCAAGTGATGCATTGGCCAGAGCTGACCTCTGCGCCGGGTTCTGTCGGGCAAGTGCGCGAGTGTGCTGCGCTGCTGACCCGTTTTGCCAAACAAACAGGCACCGCGCTGATTTTGGTAGGCCATGTCACCAAAGACGGTTCTCTGGCCGGCCCTAAAGTGCTGGAACACATGATCGATGCATCCATCATGTTGGAAAGCACCGACGACTCACGCTACCGCACACTGCGCAGCCACAAAAACCGCTTCGGCGCGGTCAATGAGCTGGGAGTTTTCGCCATGACCGAACAGGGCCTGCGCGAGGTGAATAATCCTTCCGCTATTTTTTTGTCGCGCAGCGATGAAGTCAGCAGCGGCTCTGTGGTGATGGTGGTCTGGGAGGGCACACGCCCCCTGCTGGTAGAAATACAAGCCTTGGTTGATAGCAACGCTTACGGCAACCCTAGGCGCGTCGCTGTTGGCTTGGATCAAAACCGTATGGCTATGCTACTCGCTGTGTTGCACCGGCATGGGGAGTTGATGCTGGGCGACCAGGACGTGTTTGTAAACGTGGTCGGCGGTGTGAAAGTCAGCGAAACCAGTGCCGATCTCGCTTCGCTGCTGGCTATGGTTTCCAGTTTCCGCAATCGCCCACTGGCACGCGACTTGGTGGTGTTTGGTGAAGTGGGCTTGTCCGGAGAAATTCGCCCCGTCCCCAGCGGCCAAGAGCGCATCAAAGAGGCCGCCAAGCACGGCTTTCGCAAAGCGATTGTCCCCATCGCTAATGTGCCGCGTGAAAAAATTTATGGCATGGAAATTATCGGTGTAAAAAAATTAACCGAAGCATTGGCTGCAATGGAGTAGGTACGCAGCTCAGCTGATAAGTCACATTATTATTTTTTAGCTATTCGACACCGACGTGCGATACAGCGACACGCAGTTGCGCCCTCTCTCCTTGCTTTCATAGAGCGCTTGGTCGGCCATTTCGATCAAATCGCCGTAACTCATGTGTTCGCTGGGTACTACGCAGGCAACGCCGACACTGATGGTAACCACACCAAAGTGCGCATTGACAGCGTGTTCAATTGCCAAGTCCTGCACAGCTTGACGACATTTTTCAGCAACTTCACGTGCAGCTTCCAAGGTTGTCTCTGGCAAAATCATGGCAAATTCTTCACCGCCATAACGAGCCACCAAATCACCGGGGCGATGCACGCTTTTGTGCAGGGCCTGCGCCACATCATGCAAGCAGCGATCACCGCGAACATGGCCATAAATATCGTTGTATTTCTTGAAGTTATCCACATCACAAACCACGATGGTCAGCGGACGGAAAAAACGTTGCGCGCGAGGCCATTCTTTGTGCAACTGCTCGAAGAAGCGGCGACGATTCGCAATGCGGGTTAAACCGTCAATCAAGGCCGCATCGCGCAACTCATTATTCATACGCCGCAGCACACGCAGATAAGCCTCAATCATCAGCGAAAACAGCAAAATACCCACACCCAACAAATAAGGAAATGCTGTGCGGTGGCTGCTGAAATATGCTTTGGACGGTGTTGCCACCAAGAACCATTGCAGATCAGCAATCGGCAGCAACTGTTTGTTGTACACAAATCTAGCATCATCAATCAGATCAGATCCGGCATATTCGGCCACGCGAATGGAAGAGCCGCTGACCTGCCCTGACACATCATCCAAAGCGATACTATTGTCGATATCCCAACTTTGAGAACTGTCCATCACACTCTTAAAAATAGCACTGATGTCATACAGACCAACAACAAAACCTTCCAATAATTTCTCGCGATCTTCTTCACTCTCGGCACTACCTGTATACAGTGGCAGCGACATGAAATAGATATATTTTTTCTTACCACCATCAGTAACCGTAATCGGGGTGGTGGTTACGACTTGATTATTAGATGCAGCTGTTTCTAATGCCGTCCGTGTTTCTATTTTTGTTGCCAGATCGTAGCCTACGGGCAACTCTCGACTATCCGCCGGCTCTGAAATCATGACAGGATAATATTCATCACTCACCGGCGATGCAGTGCGCTCAGCGCCATCTTTGCCGCCAGTTGAAACATCAGACACATCGGAAATATGTCCCACTCCAGTAAGTTTCTGTAGCTGGGCTTCAAAGGCTGCCCGCTGTGCATCCAGCACACGCGGTGCCCACTTCATACTATAAATGCCATCGTTATATTCGCGCGCGTTGCGCACAAACACAGCAAAGCCTTTCTGATCCACTTGCGGAAACGCCTCATGCAAACTGCGAAAAGAATTCAATAGCGCGATATTTCTACCCAACTCCAATTCCAAAGAACTGGCAAACGCATCCACATCGGAAGTGAACGCTTGATAAATCTGGCGCCGCTCATGTTTATAAGAAAGAAAAAACGACGTCGCCGCCAGTGCCACTCCCAGCAGCAAATTCAATACCCGTATATAGGTAAAATGGCTCAGCATCCACTGATCTTCTATATTGTTTTTAATGTTCGGATAGTAAATATCACTGTCCTGCTCACTCCGCCCCCGCACATTTGCCAACTGACACCCTGTCGCTAAACTGGCAAAACAACCGCTGCGCCTCCGATAGTAACAACCTCTTTATGCAATAGCCACTGACCGGCGCCAGCGCGTTGTTCTGCCCCAGCACACACAGCGGCATATAATGCGCACTATCACCATTGGAGCTAACCGTGTCTGTACTGATCCCCCGTATCGAAGCCGCCTTACAAGCGTGGACTGAACCTTATCTACAGACCAATTTAGTCTCCGCAGGCTGTCTGCGACGCATCCATGTAGACCAAGGTATCGCAACCCTGGAGCTGGAGTTGGGCTATCCCGTTGCATCGGCTTACCGCGATGATTTGCGCGCCACACTGCAAAATCTGATCATCACAGCCGCGCCTGAGCTCAATCGGGTCGACATCAATTTGCGCTGCCACATCGCCAATCACCTCAGCCACAGCAAAGCGGCACCGATGCGGCGCGTCAGCAACTTGATTGCAGTGGCTTCAGGCAAAGGCGGCGTAGGCAAATCGACAACTGCGGTCAATCTCGCTTTGGCACTCGCTGCCGAGGGTGCGCGTGTCGGCCTGCTCGATGCCGATATTTACGGCCCCAGTATTCCGGTGATGATGGGCGTTGCGCCTGATGCCCGCCCGGATACTCGCGATCAAAAATATTTTGTTCCTATTGAAGCGCACGGTATACAGCTGATGTCGATGGGCGTCCTAGTGACCGAAAACACTCCCATGGTGTGGCGCGGCCCGATGGCCAGCGGCGCATTGCAACAACTGCTCACGCTCACACTCTGGGATGATCTCGACTACCTATTGATCGACATGCCACCGGGCACAGGCGATATCCAACTCACACTGTCGCAATCCGCACCGTTAACAGCTGCGGTGGTGGTCACTACCCCGCAGGACATCGCGCTGCTGGATGCACGCAAAGGTATTGAGGCGTTTCGCAAAATTCATATTCCAGTACTGGGCATTGTTGAGAACATGAGCATGCACATTTGCAGCCAATGCGGACACATGGAGCATGTGTTTGGCGAAGGCGGCGGCGAGCGCATTGCACAGGAATACCAGACACCGCTGCTGGGTTCCCTGCCACTGGATCGTCGCATTCGCGAGCAGGCTGGCAGCGGCACACCGACCGTCGCCGCAGAGCCGAGCAGCAAACTGGCTGCCTGCTACCGCGAAATTGCCCGATCAACCGCTGCACAGTTGTCGCTGCTGCCTGTCAGCGACAGAATCCCTGGCGTCGTGCAGATGAAAGACAACTGATGGCTCTGCTACAATTCGCGCCGTTTTTCACCCTCCATTCACCTCGCCTGAGATAACACCATGAGCTATAGCGACTTATCCCCCGGTAAAGAATTGCCACACGACATCTATGTAGCGATTGAGATTCCTGCCAATCATGCACCGATCAAATACGAGATCGACAAGGACTCCAATTGCCTGATGGTCGATCGCTTCATGGCCACCCCTATGTTCTACCCTACCAACTACGGCTATGTGCCAGGCACACTGTCTGAAGACGGCGATCCGCTGGACGTGCTGGTTGTCACGCCTTATCCCGTCGCGCCAGGCTCTGTCGTGCGCGCCAGACCCATCGGCATCCTGTATATGTCTGACGAAGCGGGCAAAGACTCGAAAGTATTGGCCGTACCGCACAAGAAATTATCAGCACTGTACGACGACGTGAAAGAAATTTCTGACCTGCCTGCGCTGCTCATCAAACAAATCGAGCACTTCTTTGAGAACTACAAAGATCTCGAGCCCGGCAAGTGGGTCAAAGTCGACAAGTGGGGCAACGCTGCTGACGCTCTGGCTGAAGTTACCAAGTCACGCGAAGCCTATCTGAAAGATAACGGCTGATTTTCAAGGTAAGCCGCATAAAAAAGGGCTGCTAACTGCAGCCCTTTTTTGTTACTGATGACGCCAGCATAACTGCTGCCGTTATTTCACCTGTTGCTGTAATTCACCGCGCGCGTAACGCTCTGTCATCACATCCAAAGACAGCGGTTTGATCTTGCTCGCCTGCCCCGCTGTGCCAAATGCTTCGTAACGCTGGATGCAGATATCACGCATCGCACTCACCGTCTCTTTCAGATATTTGCGCGGATCAAATTCGGCTGGATTTTTTGCCATGAAGCGACGAATAGCACCAGTTGAGGCCAAGCGCAAATCGGTGTCGATATTCACTTTGCGCACACCGTGCTTGATCGCCTCAACAATCTGCTCCACCGGCACACCGTAAGTTTCTTTGATATCGCCGCCGTACTCGTTGATGATGGCCAACCAATCTTGCGGCACGGACGATGAACCGTGCATGACCAGATGCGTATTGGGAATGCGTGCATGAATCGCTTTTACGCGCTCAATCGCCAAAATATCGCCAGTGGGTGGGCGCGTAAATTTGTACGCACCGTGTGAAGTACCAATCGCAATTGCCAAGGCATCGACGCCGGTATCGCGCACAAAACTGGCTGCTTCTTCAGGATCTGTCAGCAACTGTGAGTGGTCGAGCACACCCTCTGCGCCGTGACCATCTTCTTCGCCCATCATGCCAGTTTCCAGCGACCCAAGGCAGCCGATCTCACCTTCTACTGAAACACCACAAGCGTGCGCAAAGTCCACCACTGTCTTGGTGGTGCGTGCGTTGTAGGCATAATCAGTCGGCGTCTTGCCATCTTCACCCAGTGAGCCGTCCATCATCACCGACGAGAAACCCAATTGGATAGAGCGCTGGCAAACCGCCGGACTCACACCGTGATCTTGGTGCATTACCACGGGGATATGCGGAAATTCTTCTACTGCAGCCAGAATCAAATGGCGTAAAAAAGGTGCGCCAGCATACTTGCGCGCACCCGCAGATGCCTGAACGATAACTGTTGAGTCTGTTTTATCTGCCGCTTCCATAATGGCGCGCATTTGTTCCAAGTTATTCACGTTAAATGCAGGGATACCATAACCATACTCAGCAGCATGGTCTAACATTTGGC
>CAZZNL010000045.1:0-9033 GCA_964655625.1 uncultured Pseudomonadales bacterium | reverse complement strand
GCATAGAATGGAATGACCGCATTATACAGGCGGGCAGGCTCTGGTATCCTGTCGCCCCCTCCGGAGTACCCCTGTCATCATGGCAAAGCAAGCCCTCTACAAGGTTGTTTTCATCAACCACAATCAGGTGTACGAGCTGTATGCCCGCCAGATTTTCCAAAGCGATTTGTACGGTTTCATCGAGATTGAAGACTATGTTTTCGGCGAAAAAACCTCGGTGATTGTCGACCCCGCTGAAGAAAAACTGAAAACCGAGTTCGCGGATGTCAAACGCAGCTTCATTCCCCTGCACACCGTTGTCCGCATCGACGAGGTGGAAAAAGAGGGCCCTGTGCGCCTGACCGACATAAAACCCGGCTCCAACGTCACCCATTTCCCGTTTACGCCCCGCCCGCTGCCGGGGTTGATGCCGGATACCGAGGAATAAGGAGAAAGCTATCAAACGGATTTTCACCCAGCGCCCGTCCGCCACGTCGCGCCATCTGTTCATACCGGCTCTGTTGGCTCTGCTGCTATTGGGCATTAACTACTTTCGCCCGCAAGCGCTGTCTGGTGTGCGCGCTCTGCTGGCCGATAATGTAGCGCGACCGCTGTACTGGCTCACTTCCCTGCCTTCCCAGAGTTTGCATTGGCTGGATGACACTTTCAGCAGTCGCGTACAACTGGAGGAGCGCAACCGTGCCTTGGCGCACGAAAACCTGATTCTGCAGCGCAATATGCTGCGTATGGCAGCCTTACAAGCTGAAAATGCACGCTTGAAAGAGCTGCTGAACTCCACCGAGATGCTCGATGACTCGGCGCTGGTGGCTGAACTGCTGGGTATATCGCCCGATCCGCGCCACCTGGAAATTCTGCTCAACCGTGGCAAAGCGGACGGCGTGTTTGAAGGCCAGCCGGTGCTGGATGCCTCAGGCCTGGTGGGCAGTGTGGTGGAGCTGTCGGAGCACACGGCGCGCGTGCTGTTGATTGCCGATACCAGCAACGCCGTACCCGTGCAGATCAACCGCAACGGCGTGCGCGGCATTGCCGAAGGCAGTGGACGACTCGACGAGCTCTATATCCGCAATCTAGTGCCGACTACCGATGTCAAACAGGGCGATCTCATCATCAGCTCGGGTTTGGGCGGTCGCTACCCGCCGGGCTATCCGGTCGGTGAAGTGACTCGCATCGAGTACGACGGCGCAGATTCTTTCTTGCGCGTGGTGGTGAAGCCATCCGCACAACTGGATCGCGCCCAGCATCTACTGCTGGTGTTTCGTGCTGAAGCCAAAGTGCCGCCTTCAGCTGCGCCCGCCACTAGCGAGCCTGCGTCCAGCCCCGCAGCCAGAGAGTCAGCCGCGCATGCTACTCAACCGTAGCCGCTACCGCTGGCTGATCCCCCTCAGCCTGACCATCGCCTTTTTCTGGCAATTTTGGCCACTGCCACCTCTCGCTCGTCAGGTAGCGCCAGATGCCATTGTGGCCGTATTGCTGTACTGGGCCACACAGCGCCCAGAGCAAGTCAGCGGCGGCTGGGCCTTTATTGTCGGTCTGCTGCGCGATAGTGCCGAAGGCGCACCCTTGGGCACTCATGCACTGGCGCTGGTGCTGGTGGTGTATCTAGTACAACTGCTGAGTCATTTCATCCGCCAGTTGGCCATCTGGCAGCAGTCCATTGCAGTGATGGTGCTGTATATCTTCTATACATTGATCGGGAACTGGGCATTGCTGCTAGCATCCCATCCTGCACTGCCGCTGTTTCCCATAGCAGCAGTAGCTACTGGCATTTGCTGGCCCGCTTGTTACTGGATACTGAGCTTGATGGAAAACGGCTACTGGCGGCCACCCACGCGTTCTTGATAACAGATACTGCCCATGAGTGAAGAAATTCTGATCAATGTCGCCCCGATGGAAACACGCGTTGCCGTGGTCGATAACGGCGTGTTGCAAGAGGTCTATATCGAGCGCACCCAAAAGCGCGGACTGGTTGGCAACATTTACAAAGGCAAAGTCGTGCGCGTGATGCCCGGCATGCAGGCGGCGTTTGTCGATATCGGATTGGAGCGCGCCGCTTTTATTCACGCGGCCGACATCATGACGCTGGATGAAAATGGCATGGAGAGCCGCGCCACCAACGTGCCAGATATACGCACGCTGGTGCACGACGGCAAGAATCTGGTGGTGCAAGTCATCAAAGAACCGATCGGCACCAAAGGCGCACGCCTGACCACGCATCTCTCGGTATCTTCGCGCTTTCTGGTGTATATGCCCTACACCAACCACATCGGTATCTCACAAAAAATAGAAAGTGAAGCCGAGCGCGAACGCTTGCAAGCCATTGTGGAAGCCTGCCTGCCTGCGGAAAATCGCGAGCGCGCCGGCGGTTTTATTGTGCGCACGGTTGCCGAAAATGCGACACAAGAAGACATTCAAACCGACGCCTTGTTTTTGCAAAAACTCTGGAAGGATATTCAACCGGAGCTCGGCACTTTTTCTGTACCCAATGTTATCTACAACGACCTGCCCCTGTTTTTGCGCACCATGCGCGATGCCGTGCGCCCCGGCGTTGAAAAAGTGCGCATCGATTCTTATGACGAATACCAGCGCCTGCTGCGTTTCGCCGCCGATTACGAGCCAGGCGCGCGCAGCATGATCGAGCACTACGACGGCGAGCGCCCGATTTTTGACCTCTACAGCGTAGAAGAAGAAATTCAGAAAGCACTGGAGCGGCGCGTCAATCTCAAATCCGGCGGCTATCTGATCATTGATCAAACCGAAGCAATGACCACCATTGATGTGAACACCGGTGCTTTCATCGGTCATCACAATCAAGAAGAAACCCTGTTCAAAACCAATCTGGAAGCCGCCAGTGCTCTGGCGCGACAGCTGCGCCTGCGCAACCTGGGCGGCATCATCATTATCGATTTTATTGATATGCAGGATCCAGAGCACCGCCGCCAGGTGCTGCGCACGCTGGAGAAAGCCACCGAAAAAGACCCAGCCAAACTGGCATTGACCGGCATTTCCGAGTTGGGCCTGGTGCAGATGACGCGCAAACGCACGCGTGAAAGTTTGAGTCGCGTACTGTGCGAAACCTGCCCCACTTGTCAGGGACGCGGATTATTGAAATCAGCCGAATCGGTCTGCTACGACATCATGCGCGAAATTTTGCGCAGCGCTCGCACCTACGACAGCAAGCAATTGCTGGTGCTGGCTTCACAAGAAGTCATCGATAGATTGCTCGATGAAGATTCCGCCAGCGTTGCCGACATTGAAGACCTGAGCGGAAAATCGATCCGGTTTCGTGTGGAAAGCATCTACAACCGAGAGCAATATGACATTGTCCCTGTATAAGTAGCTTAGCGCCCATGACAGGAAGACTGGCACTGCGACTATTCAACTTGCTGTGGTTTACCACGGCCGCTGCGATTATTGGTGTGGCGATACTGGTGGCGATCAGTCGCGAAATTCTGCCGCAGCTGGATCTGTCCAATAAAGCCCTACTGCAATATCTCAACCGCCATGCGGGCGCTCAGATAGAGGCCACGGATTTGCGTTTGCAATGGGTATCGGTCTATCCAGAAATCAGCGCCAAACAACTGCTCATCGACACCGGTGACGCACACGTACAACTGGACAATGTATTACTCACCATCAATTTGCTGCGCAGCTTATGGAAGCGCTCGCCCGTTGTTGATCAGTTGAAATTGTCGCGCGCCGATGTCTATTTGCAACTACCCGAAACATCGAGCACCGAGCCAACCGATGTTGAAAATGAATGGCGCTTTGTCAATCTCCTGCTCAACAATGATGTGCAGATCAGCAACATCGGCATCACCCTGCAACGCAAAGACTGGCAACGCAAGTTGGAGCTGGATGATTTACGCGTTCAAAACACTTTCGGCAATAAAAAAATTTTTCTGCGCGTACTGGGCAACAACAATGCGCAGAGCCTGCGCATCACCGGTGAATTCAGCGGCGACTCGTTGAGTGACAGCACAGGCGTCGCCTATCTCAAAACCGACAATTTGCAATTGGATGAATGGATTCCGGCACTGGCGCAAAAAGGCTCCGCCAGCGGTGAAGCCTGGCTGCGTTGGGATGGCAGAAAAAAAGCAGATTTTGTCGCCAACCTGCAATTCCAAACAGCAGCAGGCGCTGTCAGCCACAACAACATTCAGTGGCCCAGTTCGCTCACTGGCAAACTCGCCGGACACTGGGAGAAAAATGGTACGCGCTATCTGGATATTCACACGCTGAATACACCTTCCATTGCACTGAACAATATCCGTATCGCCAATGACAGCGACTCACCGGATGCGTGGCGAATCGCCATACCGGCGCTGCCGCTCGACAACGCCATGCAAGCGGTGGACCTGCTGCCTGCGGGCGCAGTTCGCACCTTGTTTGCATCGCTCAACCCGCGCGGCTATTTACGCAACATTCATGTGGTGTGGAACAACAGCAAACCGTTGTTGGAGCGCATGCAACTGCAAGCCAATGCCGACAACATCAGCACGGGAGCGTGGGAAGGTGTGCCTGCCTTTACCGGCGTTTCCGGCTACATCAATAGCGGCATCGGCTACGGTTATATCGACCTCGACAGCACTTATCTGGGCAACCACAGCGACTTTTCGATGCATTACACCGGCATCTATCACGAGCCCATTGTTTTTCAACGTGCGGCGGGACGTGTGCAATGGCAATGGCAGCCCGATGAGAAAACCGTGCTCGTCGGCAGTGATTACGCCAGTTTGTCTGGTGAAGCTGGCGAAGCACGCGGCAGTTTTTGGTTGCACTTGCCATTACAGGACGCTGATTTTCACAGCGAGTTGTACTTATCGATTGGTTTGCGCAACAGTCAAGCCAAATACCGCAACATGCTAATTCCATTTGTGCTGCCGCACGACTTACTGGAATGGCTCAAGACCAGTATCGGCGACGCGCAAGTGTCGGATGCCGGTTTTCTTTATCGCGGTGGTGTCACTGGCGCTGAAACACAGGGTAGCGCCATCCAGTTTTACGCCAATATCCAGAACGGGGCCTTGCAATTTCATCCACAATGGCCACCGTTAAAACAAATTGATGCGCATTTATTGGTCGACGACGACGACGCTTATATTCGCGCGCACCGCGCACAAATGTACAACACCGACATCAGCAGCGCTTTTGTCGCTGTGCGTTCGCAACATCCCGGTCTATTGATCGATATTAACGGTCGCGCACAAGGAGCACCTGACGACGGTTTGCGCTTGCTGCGTGACACACCGCTGCACCACGCAATCGGCACCGGCATGGACCAATGGAAAATCCCGCAAGGATCTCTCAACACCGCGTTGGCCTTGCAAATTCCACTGTCAGGCTCCAAAACCCCGCAAGATGAAAATGTGCAATTACAGTTGCGCGATGCACTATTGAATATGGAAGATTTGCGCCTGCCTTTCCACAAAGTGAACAGCGACATTCACTACGACACCAACACCGGCCTCAACGCACCGGATATTGCTGCGGAATTGTTCGGCAAAGCAGTCAAAGCCAGTATCACCAGTGCCAAAACCGAGCACAACACCACGATTAATATCAACGCCTATAGCAGTGTAAATATCAAAGACCTCACACAGTGGTCTGGAATAAAACCGTTGGCACTGCTGTCCGGCACGACAGACTATCAGGCCGCTTTAACGCTGGGGCCATTCAGCGATAAACCGACAGCCCAGATCGGACAACTGCAAATCACTAGCGATTTGAAATATATCGTCGCACCGCTACCGGAACCGTTTGGCAAAATAGCAGGCAGCACTGCGCCGCTGAAATTGACCGTCAATCTCTTGCGCGACAACCAACAGCAATACCTGTTTAACTACAACCAACAAATCACTGGCGCACTGTTAACGCGCAATGGCGCACTCAGCGCTGGCAATATTGCTCTCCTGAGTGGCGATGCCGCTCTGCCCACCAGCACCCAGAACACCCTGCGAATCAGCGGCACTCTACCTAATGCAGACATTCAACAATGGGTCGATTTAATTGCCAGCCACAATCGTTTGCCCAGCACGAGCACAAGCAGCAGCAATACACTATTTCCCGTATTGGATATCAGCGCGACACAATCCACCTGGAAAGACATAAATTTCCCTGCGCTACAGTTATCCGCTGAACACACCAACGACGCTTGGCAGCTGACTGTCCGCTCAGACAACGCGCAAGGCAAAGCCCTCTTTTACGACGATAACCGCACACCAGACATTATCGTCGATACCCTGAAAATTCAGCGCAGCAATAACAATGCATCCGCTGAAAACAATACGGCATCCAACAGCAACACCGACAGCAACGTAGATTTTTCTCAAATACCTGCACTCAATATTCGCATTGACCATCTGGTAGTCGACGATATGGATATCGGGCAATTCAGCACACAATTGCGCAGCACAGCCAATGCCTTGCGTTTTGAAAAACTGATGGCCACCGGTCACGGCTATTGGTTGCGCGATGGCAGCGGTACCAGCGGCGGCACCTTGATTTGGCGCAGAACCGCCGATGGCAAAAGCAGCAGCGAATTTCACGGCCTGTTACAGATGTCCGGCAAACAACCGGCACTGGAACATCTGGGTGTTGACCCGTTCATCATCGGCAAACAAGTATCACTGTTTGCCGACATCACTTGGCCCGGCGCTCCGCAAGAAGCGACCTTGCACAATGTTGCCGGCAACATCTACACCGAAGGTAAAGACGGCAAATATCTGCAAGCCAAACCCAATGTCGCCATGCACGCCTTGGGTATTATGAACATCGCCACTTGGGTACGGCGCTTACAGCTCGATTTTTCTGACTTGAGCAACGACGGCATCAGCTTTGATGAATACCAAGGAAAATTACTGTTTGGCAACGGCGCCATGCAGTTTGTAGAGCCACTGGAAATTAAAAGCCCCGCAAGTGCATTCAAACTCAGCGGCAAGATGAATCTGGATACCGACACGCTAGATTTACATTTGATTGCCACTTTGCCCGTTGGCAATAACGCCACTTGGATTGCAGCACTTGCCGGTGGCTTACCCGCCGCCGCTGGCGTTTATCTTGTGAGTAAAATTTTCGACAAACAAATCGACCAATTAACCAGCCTCAGTTACAGCATTACCGGACCGATGAGTGATCCCGACATTAAATTTACTGGGCTGACACCGCTGCAACAGTTAACGAAAAAAATCACTAACTCGAGTGGCGCGACAAAATAGTTTCCACAATAGATGTGGTTGAACAGTTATCGACAAAGGACAGCACAGCCACTTCACCGCCGTACGCACGCACAATCGGCGCCCCCACCACTTGATCCGGCGTGTAATCGCCGCCTTTGACCAACACATCCGGCTTCAGCAACTGCAATAAACGCTCAGGCGTGTCGTCTTCGAATGACACCACCCAGTCCACCGCTTCCAAGCCCGCCAGCACCGCCATACGGCTCTCCGCCGGTTGCACAGGGCGCCCTTCACCTTTCAAACGTTTGACAGACGCATCGCTATTCACTGCCACTACCAGGCGCTGTCCCAGTTTTTTGGCATCTTCCAGATAGGTGACATGTCCCGGGTGCAGTAAATCAAAACAACCATTAGTAAAAACAATTTTTTCACCGTGATTGCGCGCATCATCCAGAGCAATTTGTAATTGCGCTGCGCTCATCACGCCGCGACCCACACCGTGCGTTTGCTGCAAGGCGCGGCGCAGCTCTGGCCCGCTGACAGTTGCCGTACCCAATTTGCCCACCACAATGCCTGCAGCCACATTGGCCAAGGCCACTGCTTGCGGCAGCGCAATATCCGCCGCCAGCGAGGCCGCCAACGTAGCGATAACGGTGTCGCCCGCACCAGTGACGTCGAACACTTCCCGCGCTTGCGCCGGCAAATGCAGCGCCGGTTGTTCTGCTGTACGCTGCAACAGCGTCATGCCGTGTTCACCGCGCGTCACTAACAGCGCCTGTAAATCCAATGTTTCAATCAATGCCAGACCTTTCTGCACCAACACCTGTTCATCGGCACACGCGCCCACCACAGTTTCAAATTCGTGCAGATTGGGCGTCAATAACGTTGCACCACGGTAGCGCGAAAAGTCTGTACCTTTCGGGTCAACCAACACCGGCTTTCCCGCCGCGCGCGCTGCCGCGATCATGCGCTGTGCCTGCAGCAGTGCACCCTTGTTGTAATCAGATAGCACCACCACACCGACGTGCGCAAACAATTTAACCGCGCGTTCCGCCAGTGCCGCGCTGTCGGTATCAGAAAAAGCTTCTTCAAAATCCATGCGCAATAATTGTTGATGCCGACTGATCACGCGCAATTTGGTAATCGTCGGATGAGTAGCAATTTCTTCAAAATCACAATGCACTTGCGCGGCCTGCAGGCGCTGCGCCAACACACGCGCTTCTTCATCAGCGCCCACCAGCCCCAACAGTGAAGCGCCACCGCCCAATGCAGCGATATTCAGTGCCACATTGCCTGCACCGCCAGCGCGATCTTCGCGCTGCTGCACTTGCACCACAGGCACTGGCGCTTCCGGAGAAATACGCGCCGTGGCGCCGTGCCAGTAGCGATCCAGCATTACATCGCCAACAACCAATACCTGCGCCGTATGAAAATGCGGCAATGCAAACGGCTGTGTGTTGTTATTAAGCATAGGAGTTGCCTGCATCCTGATTACATATAGAGCATGACCATTTCATAAATCACTGCCGGCCGCTCTTGACCGACAATATGAATCGCTCCCGCCAATGTCATTTGTGTGCCTTTAGGGCCGCCCTCGACACTCGCTACACGCATGTGCTGATGGATAGTGGAACCGGCGGGAACGTTGCCAGTGAAGCGCACTTTGTTGACACCGTAGTTGACCGCATTGCGATAACCCACAATCTCATACGCGGGGGGAATACGCATCTGCGCCATCAACACCAGTGTCAGAAAACCGTGTGCAATCGGCGCACCGAAGGGGCTCTCTTTTTTACAGCGCTCCACATCGAGGTGTATCCAGTTGTGGTCATTGGTGAGGTCGGCAAAACGCTGGATC
>CAZZNL010000044.1:4716-9109 GCA_964655625.1 uncultured Pseudomonadales bacterium | reverse complement strand
CCCTTACTCAGTACATCCTGATAGCTCACGGAGCGTTCTTCAACTGCTGCGCTGGCCAAAATCAGATCTACAACCTGGTCTTCCAGCACCAGATTCTCGATACCGCCCAGCAATTGCTTGTTGCCCATGTAATGGTCAATCACTTCTTGCGGGCTGTGATAGGCAGCAGCCATCTCTTCCACCTTACTCCGCACACGCGCGGCATCAGCCTTCACATCGTGTTTACGGATCAGCTCGGCAAAAATCAGGCCGGTCGTCACACGCTTCTGCGCCTGCTCAGCAAACATGTCATCCGGGAAGATAGAAGCTGCATCAATTTTCTTGGCCATCTCGCCAAACTGCTGCAACATCTGGTTGCGCATGGCGTTAATTTCATTATTTATCAGTGCCTTGGGAACAGAAACCTCATGTAACTTCAGAACTTCATCAATAATGCTTGATTTGAGTTTATTGTGGGCAGCATTTTTCATTTCTCTGGCCATATTGGTGCTGACTTCCTTACGAAACGCATCCAAGCCACCCTCTGCCACACCAAAGTGCTTGAAGAACTCGTCATTCAACTCAGGCAGCTTCTTCTCAGCAACACTGTGCAGCTTGATATTGAATTCCACTGCCTGCCCCTTCAGCTCCTCACTGTGGTAATCATCAGGGAATGCCAAAGCCAGCGTTTTTTCTTCACCCGCTTTCATACCAACAATGCCGTCTTCAAAACCCGGGATCATCTGCCCCGAACCCAAGACCAATGGGCTCTTCTCTGCTTTGCCGCCAGCGAAAGCTTCGCCGCCCTTAAAGCCTTCAAAGTCGATAACTACTTGATCGCCGTTTTGAGCTGCACGCTCGACATTTTCAAAACGCGCCTGCTGCTCGCGCAGTGATTCGATCGTTTTATCGATATCGGCATCAGTAATAGAGCCCTGGAGACGAACTACTGAAATCTTGCTCAAGTCACCCAGCTCGATGTCAGGGAAAATTTCAAATGTGGCAACAAACTCAAAATCACGGCTCGCGGCATCGCCACCTTTGGCCTCAATGGCAGGCATGCCCGCCGGCTGCAGTTTTTCCTGCTGAATCGCCTCAAAGTAGGCCTTGTTGATCATCTCCCCCAGCACTTCCTGGCGAACTTCCACGCCAAAACGCTGACGCACCACCTTCATCGGCACTTTGCCGCGACGGAAACCATCCAAGCGCACATTCTTGGCAGCACGCTCCAGTCGTTTGTCTACCTCAGCATCAATGCGCTCAGCGGGCAACCCCACTGTCATACGGCGCTCTAGGGACGATACGGTTTCAACCGATACTTGCATGCTCAATCAACCTCTCAAGGGAAATACACAGGGAGCTGGAAAACAGAATGGTGCGAAAGGAGAGACTCGAACTCTCACGGGTTACCCCGCTGGAACCTAAATCCAGTGCGTCTACCAATTTCGCCACTTTCGCACAGTACTGTTTCTAACCAACCCGATCCGAAATGGGGGCGGCATTATGCCATGCTAACCTTTGCTTTGCGCAAGGACATGCGGCACAATGCGCCGCCTTACAAGGGGACATGTCAGTTCCCGGGCAACCGCGAGGTCATCACGAGGTATATGAATGTCGAAAGAAGACTGTATTGAGTTTGAAGGTGAAGTGGTCGACACCCTTCCCAATACAACATTCAAAGTCAAGCTGGAGAACGGTCACACCGTTATGGCGCACATCTCCGGCAAGATGCGCAAAAACTACATTCGCATCCTGACAGGCGACAAGGTCAAAGTGGAAATGACCCCTTACGACCTGAGCAAAGGCCGCATTACCTACCGCGCTCGCTGATCCAACTCGCTGGTGCCGCACTCAAGCAGGCACCAGCTCCTCGATATGCAATACGATCTCATCATTCTCAACGGTTACCTCAGCGTGGCCGCCTGCTTTTGACAGCGCACCAAACAATACCGACTCAGCCAAGGGTTTGCGCAGCTTGTCCTTGATGAGCAAGGCCATCGGTCTCGCACCCATCGCCTTGTCGTAACCGTGATCAGCCAACCAGTCGCGCGCAACTTCATCGATATCCAGCGTCACTTTTTTATCATCCAACTGCGCTTGCAGCTCAACCAAGAACTTATCCACCACCGTTTTAATGGTCGCTTTCTCCAGCGGTGCAAACTGCACAATGGCGTCAAGACGATTGCGAAACTCTGGCGTAAAAACACGTTTCAAGGCTTCACCGCCATCGCTGCTGTGATCTTGCTGCGTAAAACCAATACTGCTACGACTGATTTCACGCGCACCGGCGTTGGTAGTCATCACTAAAATGACATTGCGAAAATCAGATTTGCGACCGTTGTTATCCGTCAACGTACCGTGATCCATCACCTGCAACAGCAAGTTGTAAACATCGGGATGCGCTTTTTCGATCTCATCAAGCAGCACTACACTGTGCGGATGCTTGGTGACAGCTTCCGTTAATAAACCGCCTTGATCAAAACCGACATAACCGGGAGGCGCGCCAATCAAACGCGACACAGTATGCGCCTCCATGTATTCAGACATGTCAAAACGAATCAACTCCATGCCCATTTGCTGCGCCAACTGACGCGTGACTTCGGTTTTACCCACACCGGTCGGCCCCGCAAACAGGAATGAACCTACCGGCTTGCCTGGCGCCCCCAAACCGGCCCGCGACAACTTGATCGCCGTGACCAAGGTATCAATAGCGTTGTCTTGACCAAACACTACCATTTTCAAATTTTTATCCAAATGACGCAGCAATTCTTTGTCGGATGACGACACCTGCTTCGGCGGAATACGCGCTATTTTGGCGACAACAGCTTCGATGTCACTAACACCGATCTGGCGCTTACGTTTAGCGGGTGGCTGCAATTGCTGATAGGCACCGGCCTCATCAATAACATCAATCGCCTTGTCTGGCAAAAAACGATCATTGATATAACGCGCCGCCATTTCAGCAGCTACCTTCAGTGCCGCATCGGTGTAGCGCAAGTTGTGGTGTTTTTCAAAAGCAGGTTTCAACCCGCGCAGAATATGATAAGTATCTTCAACCGACGGCTCACTGACATCGACTTTTTGAAAACGGCGTGACAGCGCACGATCCTTGTCAAAAATGCCACGGTATTCCTGAAACGTAGTCGAACCTATGCAGCGAATGGTGCCGGATGTAAGCAGGGGCTTGAGCAGATTGGACGCATCCATCACGCCACCAGAAGCTGCACCAGCGCCGATAATCGTATGAATTTCATCAATAAACAGAATCGCGCCTTCGCGTTTTTTCAATTCAGCCAGCAACGCTTTAAAACGCTTCTCAAAATCACCGCGATATTTTGTACCCGCCAGCAGCGACCCTAAATCCAGCGAATACACCGTACAACCTGCCAGCACATCTGGCACTTGACCATCGACAATCAAGCGCGCCAAGCCTTCCGCAATGGCCGTTTTACCGACACCCGACTCCCCCACCAACAGCGGATTATTCTTGCGGCGCCGGATAAGAATTTGTGAGACACGCTCCACTTCCTGTAAGCGCCCTACCAAAGGATCAATACGCCCCTCTCGCGCCTGTTGATTCAAATTACAGGCATAAGCTTCCAATGGGTCACTGGCAGTTGATGCATCTTCCCCTGTTCGGGTTTCTTCTTCCGATGATGCATCGCCTTGTCCAGCCTGATCAGACTGCCCACTAATCTTGGAAATGCCGTGCGTAATAAAGTTGACCACATCTATGCGCGCCACACCTTGCTCGCGCAAACAGTAAACTGCCTGACTTTCCTGTTCACTGTAAATAGCCACCAACACATTGGCACCGGTGACTTCCTGCTTACCCGAAGATTGCACGTGAAACACTGCGCGCTGCAATACGCGCTGAAAGCCCAACGTAGGCTGCGTTTCACGCTCACTGTCGTCATCGGGAATCAATGGCGTTGTATTGTCAATAAACTCAGAGAGCTGACGCCGCAATCGAGCCAAATCCACCGCACAAGCCTGCAACACACTGGTCGCAGCAGTGTCATCCAACAATGCCAATAACAGATGCTCAACCGTCATAAATTCATGGCGACGCGCTCGAGCACTTTTATAAGCGCGATTTAGTGTGGCTTCCAAACCTTTACTCAGCATGATGATGACCTCGTCCGGCGTTAATCGTTGTCGTCGTTACCTTCAGGTTCTGTCTGGCATAGCAGGGGATGTTCGTTTTCCAATGAATATTGATTGATCTGATCTGCTTTGGTTTCTGCAATGTCGCGGGTAAATACACCGCACACTGCGCGACCTTCAACATGCACCTTCAGCATTACACGCGTCGCTGCTTCGCGATTCATGTGAAAAAAATCTTCCAGCACATGCACAACAAAATCCATCGGCGTGTAGTCGTCATTCATCATCACCACGCGATAGAGGCGCG
>CAZZNL010000044.1:0-4706 GCA_964655625.1 uncultured Pseudomonadales bacterium | reverse complement strand
GCTGCGGCCTAGCGCGCTCCATTTGCACCACGCCACTGCCATCATGCTCAATACTGCTATTGTTGCCAGCACCAACACTGGCCTTGCTATCATTTATCTCGCGCATCAAAAATCCAGATCACTTTCGTCATATTCAACTTTACGGCTCATGTTATAACACGTTACAACACGCACCGGTGCTGCCGCCGTTGCAGCTTTTTCAATTCGTCTTCTCACTTCAAATATATGGGCTAGACCAACAAAATCAAAGCCCGGCCAAGGTCTTCTATCACTCTGTTGATACCGGTAAAATATGCGCCTTGCTATTTAACCGAGGTTCGGACTGATGACCGCTGAAAGAGAATCCATGGAATTTGATGTCGTAATCGTCGGCGCAGGCCCTGCAGGGCTCTCTGCCGCCTGCCGCTTGCGTCAACTGAACCCCGAGCTGTCGGTTGTAGTGGTCGAAAAGGGCTCCGAAGTCGGTGCGCACATCCTCTCTGGTGCGGTATTCGAGCCGCGCGCGCTGAACGAATTGTTCCCAGACTGGAAAGCCAATGGTGCGCCGCTGGAAACCGCTGTCGTCGGCGACGATATCTACCTGCTGGCCAACGACCAGAAAGGCATCAAGGTTCCAGGCTTTGCTGTACCCAAAACTATGCACAACGAAGGCAACTACATCATCAGCCTCGGTCGCCTGTGTCGCTGGCTGGCCGAGCAGGCCGAAGCGCTGGGCGTGGAAATTTTCCCAGGCTTCGCCGCTGCAGAAGTGCTCTACCATGAAAATGGCGCGGTAAAAGGCATCGTCACAGGCGATATGGGTATCGGTCACGATGGACAGCCGACAGACGGTTATACCCCCGGCATGGAGCTACACGGCAAATACACTTTGTTTGCCGAAGGTTGCCGCGGCCACCTAGGCAAGCAGCTGATCGCCCAATTCAAACTCGATGCCGGCAAAGATCCACAGCACTACGGCATCGGCATCAAAGAAATTTGGGAAATCCCTGCCGACAAACACAAACAAGGTCTCGTGGTGCACAGCGCCGGTTGGCCACTCACCGAGAGCGGCTCTGCGGGTGGCGGCTTTCTCTACCACTTGGAAAACAACCAGGTAGCTGTCGGCCTGATCACCGACCTCTCCTACGCCAACCCACACGTCAGTCCGTTTGAAGAATTCCAGCGCTACAAAACGCACCCTGTCATTCGCCAATACCTCGAAGGCGGCAAGCGCACTTGCTACGGCGCGCGCGCAATTGTTAAAGGTGGTTTGCAATCACAACCGAAAATGACTTTCCCTGGCGGCATCCTGATTGGTGACGATGCCGGCACCTTGAACTTCGCCAAGATCAAAGGCAATCACACGGCGATGAAATCGGGCATGATTGCTGCGGAAACCATTGTTGCCGCACTGAATGCTGGCAAAAATGGTGAAGAACTGACTGAATTTGCTGCAAATTACGAAGCATCTTGGGCTTACCAAGAGTTGTGGATGCAACGCAACTTTGGCCCTGCGCAACACAAATTTGGCAATATTCTCGGCTCTGCCTACGCCTTTTTTGATATCAACATTTTCAACGGCAATCTGCCTTGGACGCTGCGCGACCCCAAACCGGATTACGCACAACTGAAGCCTGCCAACGAGTGCGTACGCATCAACTACCCCAAGCCCGACAACAGCCTGACATTTGATCGTTTGTCATCGGTGTTTTTGTCCAATACCAACCACGAAGAAAACCAGCCCTGCCACCTGCGGCTGACTGACCCGAACATCCCCATCAGCCGCAACCTGCCGCTGTACGATGAACCGGCACAGCGCTACTGCCCAGCCGGTGTATACGAAGTGGTGGAGCTGGATGGCAAACCGCAATTCAAAATCAACGGCCAGAACTGCGTGCACTGCAAAACCTGTGACATCAAAGACCCAGCGCAAAACATCAACTGGGTAACACCAGAAGGCGCCGGCGGGCCGAACTACCCGAACATGTAACACACCGAACCAGGCCGCTTATGCGGCCTGATTTTTTTGCTTTCCACACAAAACGATTCAGCCCACATGCACAACGAACACGCTTTTGCTCCATTTATAAAAATCCTTGGCAAGGGTAAAAAAGGTTCACGCTCATTAACGCAAGAAGAAGCGTGCGCCGCTTTTGGCATGATTTTGCGCAATGAAGCCGAACCGGTGCAGGTGGGTGCGTTTCTTATGTTGCTGCGCGTGAAAGAAGAAAGCGCAGAAGAGCTGGCTGGCTTTGTGCAAGCCGTGCGCAAGGAGCTGCAAAACCCTGCGGATATAGTGGTCGATCTCGACTGGCCCTCCTACGCTGGCAAACGCAAACACCTGCCTTGGTTTATTCTCAGCGCGCTCTTGCTCGCCCAAAACAATATCCGCGTGTTTATGCATGGCTCTGCCGGTCACACCACAGGGCGCATCTACACTGAATCTTGTTTTCGCTCCCTGGGTTTACCCGTTGCTGAAAATTGGCAGCAAGTGCAACAGGCTATCAACCAGTGCAGCCTCTGTTTTTTTCCTTTGCGCCACTGGTGCGAACCGCTGCAACAACTGATTGATCTGCGCAGCGCCTTTGGCTTGCGTTCACCCGTGCACACGCTAATACGCTTGGTGAATCCTCTTGCCTCGCCCACTTCTTTGCAGAGTATCTTTCACCCGGCCTATGCTGAAAGTCATTCACAAGCTGCACAGATACTCGGCCAGCATAATGCGCTGGTGATTAAAGGCGATGGCGGCGAATTTGAACGACGACCTGAAGCAGACTGCAAACTCTTTTTACTCCATAACCAACAACCACTACGCGAAACCTGGCCGCGCCGCTTTGAACGTGAACACAACACCGAAGAAGAAATCATGGACCCTGAACGCCTGCTTCACTTATGGCGCGGTACTGTGCAAGATAAATATGCCGAAACGGCAGTCATTGACACTGCAGCGTTAGCCCTGCGCGCCATGAACCGTGTACAGGATGCCGACCACGCCATCCAGCTGGCTGCACAATGGTGGCAGAACCGCAATCGCCAATACCTGTAGTAAGATCAATTATCGGTTCAAAGCTAGCAGCTGGAAGCCACCATGAAAAAAAATACTGCCCACGCCTCTGCCACACACACAGCTTCATCCGGTATCAATTTAACTTTTCACGGCGCGGCCAGAACCGTCACCGGCACCTGTTATCTACTGGAAACCAATGGCCAACGTATATTGCTAGACTGCGGCATCAAACAAGGCGAAGATGCGCTCAGCAACAAGAGCAAGGTTTCCTCTTTTGCTTTTGATCCCGCATCCATAGATGCCGTTGTATTGTCACATGCACATCTCGACCATTCAGGCATGCTGCCGCGTTTGGTACACGAAGGCTTTGACGGCCCCATTCACTGCACGCCTGGCACCAAGAATCTATTGCAGGTGTTGTTGATGGATTCCCTGCATCTGTATCTAAAAGATCTGGAATACGAAAACACGCGCCGCGCCCGTGCGGGAAAAACACCGATCAAGCCTTTATACAATGAACGCGATGTCCAACGCGTACTGGATCTATGCAAACACTGTGATTACTGCCAACACCACAGCATTGCCAATGGCATTGAGTTATCGCTACATGATGCGGGCCACATTCTCGGTTCGGCCATTGTTGAACTGCAAATCACGCAAGGCAAAAAAACCAGGACACTGATATTTTCCGGCGATTTAGGCAATGACCGACTATCGCTGATGAACGATCCAGACCCCGTACAAAAAGCCGATTGGGTGTTGATGGAAAGCACCTACGGCAACAGAAACCATCGCAGCATTGAAGATACCTATCAAGAACTGGAAGATATTCTGCAGCAAGCACAAAAAGAACGCGGCAATATTTTAATTCCCGCTTTTGCTGTCGGCCGAACCCAAGAAATTATTTTTCAATTGGGAAAACTGTACCACCAAGGCAAATTAAACAATTGGGCCGTTTTTCTCGATAGCCCTATGGGTAGCGCCGTCACCAATATTTATTCTCACAGCCTGCACAGACTGGCAGCCGATGATATTGCCCTGCTCAAAAAATACCAAAGCCGCAGCTTGACGGATTTCCTTCCCTGCTTGAACATCACTGAGTCTATCGAAGATTCCATGGCCATTAACCGCATCACACACGGCGCTATCATTATTGCTGGCAGCGGCATGTGTACCGGCGGACGCATTCGCCATCATTTAAAACACCGCCTGTGGTACAAAAACACCCACATTGTTTTCACAGGCTACCAGGCCAACGGCACACTGGGTCGCATCCTGATTCACAAGCCACACAGCGTAAAACTGTTTGGCCAAACCATTGCCGTTAAAGCACAAATGCACACGCTAGGCGGCTTGTCTGCCCACGCAGACCAAAGCCAACTTTTAGCCTGGGCAAAACAATTCCGCAACAAACCGCATTTTTATCTGGTGCACGGTGAGGACACCGCCTTAACCACACTGCAACAACTCATGACCGAACACGGCATGCATGTCAGCATTGCCGAACCCAACAGCACCATTAGTTTTTGAGTACCCACTGTGCCCATCACTCACATCGACGCAGCTGTATATACCGCACAGCTGCAAGAAAAGACCAGCCGACTCCAACAACTACTGCAGGCTTTTGCCGCCCTTGAAATCACGGTATTTCCCTCGCCTCCCACACACTACCGTATGCGTGCAGAGTTTCGCCTGTGGCACGATGACGATGACTGCTTCT
>CAZZNL010000043.1:2888-9140 GCA_964655625.1 uncultured Pseudomonadales bacterium | reverse complement strand
TTTAACCCAGACACGATATACCTATCTCATTTTTTTGCAGGCGCAGAAGCTGGCTGCTCAGTCACCAGGCCGACGTTGCTCACTCCCACACCCTGGAGTGCGCCCATCACTTCCACTACCGTGCCGTAATCCACCCGCGCATCGCCCCACACCAGCACCGGCGTCTTAGGCTTGTTCGCCAACACCTTGCGCACCTGTTCTGCCACATCAGCCAAGGGCAAAGCCGCTTGTTGATTGGCACCCAAGTTGATGTAGAAAGTCTTGTCCTGCTTCACCGACACAATCAGCGGTTCTTCTTGGGTATCCATCGGCTCGGTACTGGCTTGCGGCAGCTGCACCTCAACGCCTTGCATCAACAAGGGTGCAGTCACCATGAATACAATCAGCAGAACGAGACAGACATCAATCCACGGAACGACATTGATCTCCGCCTTCTGCTCGTGCTTCTTACGCCGTCTCACTCACTGCCTCCACGCACGGCCGAGTGCGCTTGGCGATGCAGAATGCTGGAAAACTCTTCTGCAAAAGTTTCGTAGCGTGCCAACTGGCGGTTGAGCCTTGCTGTGTAGCGGTTGTACGCGATAACGGCCGGAATGGCGGCAAACAAACCGATACCGGTGGCGAACAAGGCTTCCGAAATACCAGGGGCCACCACCGCCAGCGTCGCCTGTTTCATCGCCGCCAGACCGTGAAACGAATCCATGATGCCCAACACTGTGCCAAACAGACCGATGTACGGACTGGCTGATGCGACATTGGCAAGAAACGGCAAATGCTTTTCCAGGTACTCTTCTTCACGCGCCAGAGCAACACGCATGGCGCGTTGCGTACCTTCCATCACGGCATCGGCCTCCACACCAGGTTGCTTGCGCAAGCGGGTAAATTCTTTGAAACCGGCGCGAAAAATACTCTCCAAACCGCTCACTTCACCATGGTGCGCACGGTCATTACCCTCACGGTACAAACGCCCCAGATCAATACCGGACCAAAACGCATGCTCAAACTGATGGAAGCTGATTTCTGCCTCGCGGTAGACCATCCAGCGGCGAATAATCATCGCCCATGACGCGAACGACCCACCCAACAGCACCAAGATCACCATCTTGATCGGCAACGCTGCATGGAGAAACAAATTGAGCAAGGACAGCGATTGATTAGCTGTTTCCACAGTGACCCCCTTGATTGCCATTGCCCACACTGTCTGGGCAATGGTATGGCCTTAAAAAAATTAAACTACCGCCACACGCGCTGCTGTCACGCGCTCGAACATATCGTCCGGCATCGCGCAGGGTCGCTGCGTGGCGCGTTCTACACAAGCTATACGGACTTCCCCACGGCACAACAGTTCCCCCCCACGAGTTACTGCCTGCTCGAAAACGATATTACTGCGCGCTACTTTCAACGGCACCGCCGTCACCAGCAATTCATCGTCGAGGCGCGCTGCGCCAAGATACTGCACATTGGCGGAATGCACCACAAACATTTTATCCGCTGAAAAAATAGCCGTTTTGCCATAACCCTGCGCCCGCATGAACTCGGTGCGCGCCCGCTCCATAAATTTCAGGTAATTGATGTAGTACACAATGCCACCGGCATCTGTGTCTTCTATGTAAACACGCACGGCATGGGCAAAACTCACGGCTCACCTCGCTGCGGTGGCTGGATGCCCAGATGCTCATAGGCCAGTCGCGTTGCCATCCGTCCACGCGTGGTACGGTTGATATAGCCCTGCTGAATCAGATACGGTTCCAGCACTTCCTCAATGGTGTCGCGCTCTTCGCTGATTGCCGCAGCCAAACTCTCAACGCCGACAGGGCCGCCATCAAACTTTTCAATGATGGCCAGCAGCAAACGCCTATCCATCGCATCGCAACCAATGTGATCTACCCCCAGCATGCCCAGCGCCACATCTGCGATCTGTGCACTGACATTACCTTGATTTCTGACATCGGCCACATCGCGCACACGGCGCAACAGCCGGTTGGCAATCCTGGGTGTACCGCGTGCGCGGCGCGCAATTTCGCTCGCGCCCTCCGGCTCTATCTTCATCCCCAGCAAATTGGCTGAGCGCGCAACGATCGATGTCAGATCATCAATACCGTAAAACTCCAAACGCTGCACAATACCAAAACGATCACGCAGCGGCGAAGTCAGCAAACCCGCGCGCGTGGTGGCTCCCACCAAGGTAAACGGTGGCAAATCCAGCTTGATGGAACGTGCGGCAGGCCCTTCGCCGATCATGATATCGAGCTGGTAGTCCTCCATCGCCGGGTAGAGAATTTCCTCCACCACAGGACTCAAGCGATGAATTTCGTCGATAAATAACACATCACCCGGTTCAAGACTGGTCATCAACGCTGCAAGATCACCAGCCTTCTCCAACACCGGCCCCGATGTGGTTTTCAGCGTCACGCCCATTTCGGCTGCAATGATGTTAGCCAGGGTGGTTTTGCCCAAGCCGGGAGGGCCAAAGATCAAGGTGTGATCCAAGGGCGCACTGCGCTGTTTGGCCGCCTGGATAAAAATCTCCATCTGCTCACGCACTTGCGGCTGACCGACATAATCTGCCAAACGACGCGGACGAATAGCGCGATCCTGCTGATCTTCACGACCTTGCTCCTGTGGAGACACCCACTGGCGCGCGCTGGAAAACGTGTCTGTTTCAATCATCAGGGCATCCGCTCTGCTTACAGGAATCTTGCGCTATCACTAGCGTTTTTCATGGTATCACAAGCCCTTGAATTTCTTGACACCTATGGCATACCGCGCCTAGCATGCGGCCAGCTTTTCAGCCCTACTTTCAGCAGGTTTTCTGTGCTTTCATTTCATCAAGCTGTCGAACAGGATTTTGCAGCAGTCAACACATTAATTATTGAGCAACTGCACTCTCGTGTAGCGCTGGTTGAAAATATCGGCCATTACATTGTCGATGCCGGTGGCAAACGCCTGCGTCCTTTGCTCGTACTCCTGACTGCGCGCAGCTTGGGATACAACGATACCCGCCACATCAACATGGCAGCTATCATCGAATTTATTCACACCGCCACTCTGTTACACGATGATGTGGTGGATGTTTCTGCGCTGCGGCGCGGACGCGCCACGGCCAATGCCCAGTGGGGCAATGCACCCAGCGTATTGGTTGGCGATTTTCTCTATTCGCGCGCTTTTCAAATGATGGTGGCGCTGGGCGATATGCGCATCATGAACATCATGGCGGATTGCACCAATGTAGTCGCCGAAGGTGAAGTGTTGCAGCTGGTCAATGCCGGTGACATCACCACCAATGAGGAACGCTATCGCCGGGTCATTGCCTGCAAAACCGCACAACTGTTTGAGGCCGCCGCCCGCTGCGGCGCCATCATTGCGGACGCCGACACGGACACACAACAGAGCATGGCGATGTACGGCCATCACCTCGGTATGGCCTTCCAACTGGTTGACGACATACTCGATTACACCGGCGACAGCGCCGAAATGGGCAAGAACATTGGCGACGATCTCAATGAAGGCAAACTGACACTGCCACTGATCTACACTCTGCAATTTGGCGATGCCGCAGAAGTAGAATGCATACGCACTGCCATTGCCGATAAAGACACACGCCATCTGCAACAAATCATTCACATTGTGCAAAACAATGGCGCATTGCAATACACCGAACAAGCAGCCATCCGCGAAGTGGAATCAGCACTGGGCTGTTTAGATGCCTTGCCAGCATCACGTTTTCGCGATGAATTATTTGCACTGGCGCACTTCGCCATCAAACGTCGTACTTGATACATTGCATTGTAAACACGGAGCTACCTGTGACTGCATCTAACCTCGCACAACGCTTTACTTGCTGGTCAGATCTGAATGCACACCGTGAACGCCTCGCTGCACAAGCGCTGACCCAATTGTTTATCGACAATCCAAATCGCACCGCACAGCACACCATCGAAGCAGCCGGATTGCGTTTGGACTACTCCAAAAACTTTATCGACGGCGCTCTGCTCAACAGCTTGATGAATTTGGCGCGGGAAGCGAATCTGGCAACCGCCATTCAACAGCTGCTCAACGGCGCCACCGTCAACAACACCGAAAATCGTCCAGCCATGCATACGGCGCTGCGCTCGCCCACACCCGCTCTCGAAGCAGAAGCGATCAGTGATACTTTGGCAAAAATGGAAACACTGGTTGGCAATATTCACACTGGTGTTTGGCGCGGTTACGATAATCAAACCATTACAGATGTGGTGAATATCGGCATCGGCGGCTCCGATCTCGGCCCACAAATGGCCACACATGCATTAAAACCTTTTCACACCGGCCATGTGCGTGTGCATTTTGTTTCCAATGTTGATCCGTCTTGTCTACAAGATTTGCTGCAACACCTGAACCCTGCACGCACGTTATTTATTGTCGCCTCCAAATCCTTTACCACCTTGGAAACCTTGCAAAATGCTGAAGCGGCACAACGCTGGCTGTTGGCATCTGCACCGGATCGTTCTGCCACGCGCCAGCATTTTGTCGCTGTATCCAGCGCAGTAAAAAAAGCCGAAAGCTTTGGCATTGCCACTGACAATATTCTGCCGATGTGGGATTGGGTGGGTGGCCGTTACTCGCTATGGTCTGCCATCGGTTTGCCTATTGCACTGGCCACGGGCATGACACATTTTCGCGCGCTGCTCAGCGGCGCATTTGCAATGGACGAACACTTTCGCCAAGCGCATCTCGCCCACAACATGCCGGTGATTCTCGGATTATTAGGCTTTTGGTATCGCCACTTCTGGCAAGCAGATACTCACGCCGTGTTGCCTTATGACCACTATCTGCGTTTCTTTCCCGATTATCTGCAACAACTGGATATGGAGAGCAACGGCAAGCACGTCAATCGAGCGGGCGAAGATATTCCCTACAACACCGGCCCTGTTATTTGGGGATCCGTAGGCACCAACGGTCAGCATTCATTTCATCAATTACTGCATCAAGGCACACATTTTATTCCCGCTGATTTTATTCTGAGTTTGCAAACGCATCACCCAGAATGCCACGAGCAACATCGCCACCTTTTAGCCAATGGATTAGCGCAAAGCCAAGCGCTGATGTGTGGCAAATCGCTCGCGACGGTGAAGCAGGAATTGCAAGCGCAGGGACTGGATGAAACAGCAATCGCAGCACTGGCTCCACACAAAGTGATTACCGGCAATCGCCCCAGCAATATCATCGCTATAGAGCAACTCACCCCCGCTACGCTCGGTGCATTGATCGCGCTGTACGAACACAAAGTGTATGTGCAAAGCGTGCTGTGGAATATCAATCCTTTTGACCAATGGGGCGTGGAATTGGGCAAACAATTGTCTGGGCCGATATTTGCGGCACTCACCGGTCAAAGCACTGACGCATATTTGGACAGCTCAACACTGGCGACCATCCAGCACTATCGACAGCAGCACTAAAAGTGCCAGTTTTTGTCAAATTGGTGAATCAAGACACACTTTAAGATCCAACCGCTGCGCAGAAATGGCGGAGATCATCGGATACATTAGAACTGCAGTAACGACACCGGAGAACGCTGTATGAAAGACAAGTTCATTGCCAAGGTTCCCGATACCTATATTCCTCATCCTCAACTGTCTGCCCGCACGCAGTGGAGTTGCAGCTTCAACGCCGCCTGCTGGGTGCGCCTGCTGCAGCCGCGCCCTTGCAAGATCAGCCTGATCATCAAATACGTCGATCAAGACGGCATCAACAAGCAGACCACCGTAGACACCGGGTTTAATGACCTGGGCTCCAGCATTCTGCTGTCCGGACTTGTCACCATTCAGGTTGTTGGCAGGATTGTCGATATGGGCGTGTATCTCGAATCCTCGGAGAACTGTCCGCCCTACGCCGTGGATGAATTGTTTGTGCAAAGTACGGACAAAGCCGCCGCCAAGGCACCCAAGCTGGTTGCCATTGCTAACTAAAGTTCTTTAGGCTCTTTATCTGTCGCCCGCTTATTTGCCGCCATCGGCTTGACGCTGTGGCGGCGTATTCCACAGATTGAGCGCCTCGCTCAGCAGCGACTCTGCAAAAGCGTCCCAATCTTCCTTTTCATGCGTATTTACTGGCTGTGTGAGCAGGGATACCGGCAAACTTTCAAACTGCAAGCCCGTCAAACGGTTCAGGCGATGCAACTCCTCAGAACGGCTTCTGGCGCGCAGTACGGCGATGTTATGTTCTTGGCTCATGACTGAAATCTCGCAAGCGTTTACTTAAAGCTTGCGAGAT
>CAZZNL010000043.1:0-2869 GCA_964655625.1 uncultured Pseudomonadales bacterium | reverse complement strand
GCAAAAGCCTCTGGAACTTACACAAAACCGACCGACACTGACAAAAACTGTCGACAGACCTTGTCTACCCTCACAGCTAGCTGGCGAGTAAAGCCAATAATGTGTCGCGCTGCTGCTCCATCAATGCGGTATTACCGCGCGCTTCCACATTGAGGCGCACCACTGGTTCGGTATTGGACATCCGCACATTGAAGCGCCAGTCAGCAAACTCCAAGCTCAGGCCATCGGTGTTGTCCTCGTGCAAGGCGTTGCCGGCAAAATGCTCTCGCACACGAGCGATAGCCGCCTTGGGATCCGCAATCTCACGGTTGATTTCGCCGCTCACCGGGTAGGCGCGCATACGCTCTTCCACCAGTTGGGACAAAGATTTGCCGCTGTTGCACACCAATTCTGCAACCAGCAACCACGGAATCATGCCAGAATCGCAGTAGGCGAAATCGCGAAAATAATGATGCGCACTCATCTCGCCGCCGTACACCGCATCTTCCTTGCGCATACGTTCTTTGATAAATGCGTGCCCTGTTTTGCTCTGCACTGCGCGCCCACCCAATTGCTCACAAATAGCAATAGTGTTCCAAGTCAGACGCGGATCGTGCACGATGGCAGCGCCTTGATGCTTGTGCAAAAACGCATCCGCCAGCAATCCCACCACGTAGTAACCTTCAATAAAATTGCCTTTTTCATCAAAGAAAAAACAACGATCAAAATCGCCATCCCAAGCAATCCCCATATCGGCACCGGATGCTTTCAGTGCGTCGATAGTGGAGCCGCGATTTTCCTCCAACAACGGATTGGGAACGCCATTGGGAAAAGTGCCATCAGGATTGTGATGCACTTTGACCCATTGGAATGGCAGATATTTTTCCAACGCATCCATCACCAACCCGGCGCCGCCGTTACCCGCGTTGCACACCAGCTTGAGCGGTTTCAGTTTTTGCACATCCACATAATTCAACAGATGTTGCACATAGGCATCGCGCGTCGATTCAACACGATAGTCGCCAGCGCGTACGGGTGCAGCAAAGTTGCCGCTTTCTGCCAAGGCCTGGATTTCTTTCAGACCGGTATCGCCACTGATCGGCCGCGAACCTTCGCGCACAAACTTCATGCCGTTGTAATCCATCGGATTGTGGCTGGCCGTCACGGCAATACCACCATCCACTTTCAAATGAAATGTCGCGAAGTACACCTCTTCCGTGCCACACAAACCAATATCAATGACATCAGCACCTTGTTCGCGCAGACCACGCACTAAAGCTGCACTTAATGCCGGACTGGACAAGCGAATATCATGCCCCACAACCACCGACTTTGCGCCTAGAAACTGCACAAAGGCGCGACCGATGCGATAGGCAATATCTTCATTGAGTTGATCGGGCACACGGCCGCGAATGTCATAGGCTTTGAAACAGCTGATTTGGATAGCATTCATACGCGCGACAATCTCTCTCACACCTTGGCAGACTGGCGATAAATATTTTCGTAAACGTACTGGGTAGCATCGATAAAACCTTCCACACTACCGCAATCGTAACGCGTGCCTTTGAAGCGGTAAGCCAACACTGCACCTTCTTGCGCCTGCTGCAACAAAGCGTCCGTCAACTGGATTTCACCACCTTTACCCGGTGGAGTTTTTTCAAGAATTTCAAAAATATCTGGTGTCAAAATATAACGACCGATAATCGCCATATTGCTGGGTGCATCTGCTAATTTTGGCTTTTCCACCATGTTGGACACACGATAAATGCCTTCTTTCAATTTCTCACCATCAATCACACCAAACTTTTCAATATCTTCACCGTCAACCTCCTGAATCGCCACGATACTGCAACGAAACTGTTTGTAGAGCTTGACCATCTGCGCCATTACGCCTGCACCATCTGCTGGCGACATACACAAGTCGTCCGACAAAATGACACCAAACGCCTGATCGCCCACTAAGCGGCGACCGGTGAGAATCGCATGACCCAAGCCTTTCATTTCACGCTGGCGCGTAAAGGAAAAAGAACAGTTATCCATGACGTGACGAATGCTTTCCAAATACTTTTCTTTTCCGGTGCCTGCAATCTGGTGCTCCAATTCAAAATTGAGATCAAAATGATCTTCAATCGCACGCTTACCGCGCCCCGTGACAAAACAGATTTCGTCCAATCCCGCTTCCAAAGCCTCTTCAACACCGTACTGCACCAAGGGCTTATTCACGATGGGCAGCATTTCTTTGGGCATAGATTTGGTGGCCGGCAAAAAACGAGTACCGTAACCGGCGACGGGAAATAAACATTTATTGATCATGGAATGTCCTGCAGATGAAAGGTGAATCACTACGGGTAATTGTGGCGCTGACCAGCTTCACAGCGCGCTAGCATACAGGATTCTGCCCCGCCGACAATTGATGCAACAGTGCTTCTCTGACCAAGGCTTTTGCTGGACAAGCCGGTGCCAAACGCTACAATCACGGGCTTTTGCGAACGGAGTTCGGGAAAACCGACATGAGCAGACAGAGTTCATTTAATCGCGACGAGTTGCTGGCCTGTGGACACGGCGAGTTGTTCGGCCCTGGCAATGCACGCTTACCCATCGGCAACATGCTGATGATGGATCGCATCACTCATATTTCCGAAACCGGCGGCAACTACGGCAAAGGCGAAATCATTGCCGAGCTGGATATCCGTCCGGATCTCTGGTTCTTCGATTGCCATTTTGTGTCTGATCCCGTGATGCCCGGCTGCTTGGGCCTGGATGCCCTGTGGCAGCTGGTCGGTTTTTACTTGGGATGGAAAGGCAACCCGGGACGCGGTCGCGCACTCGGCGCTGGCGAAGTCAAATTTACCGGCCAAGTGCTACCCACGGCGAAAAAAGTGAGCTACCA
>CAZZNL010000042.1:7496-9252 GCA_964655625.1 uncultured Pseudomonadales bacterium | reverse complement strand
CAAGTCTTGCCGACAATGAACGCCCTTATCTCGCGGACGGAAACTCTTGGACGATATCTCGATAGGCCTGTTGGTACTGGTGCTGACATGCCTGACCCTGTTGGGTGCATTTTTTTCTGGCGCTGAAACCGGCATCGTTTCCCTGAATCGCTACAAGCTGCGCCACCTCATCAAGAAAAATCACCGCGCCGCCAAGCTGGTGGATTTTTTGCTCTCTAGGCCAGATCGTTTTTTCGGCATCGTGCTGATCGGCAACAACCTTGCCAATGCGGCTACTGCGGCGATTGCGGCTATTGTGGTGCAGCGTTTGTACGGCAGCACGGGTGCAGCCATTGCCACCTTTGTGATGACGCTTGTCACTATCGTATTTGCGGAAATTATCCCCAAAATGTTGGGCGCGCTGTATCCGGAGCGCATCGCTTTTCCAGCGAGTTTCGTGCTGTATCCGCTGCTCAAATTGCTGTATCCATTGGTGTGGTTGACCAATGTGGTGTCCAACGGGTTTCTGCGTTTATTTGGTATCAGCCCGGAAAAGGCCAGCAGTGATCAGTTGAGCCCTGATGAGTTGCGCACGGTGGTGCGCGAATCGGGAAAAATGATCTCGCCGCGCTATCGCGGCATGCTGCTCAATATTCTGGATCTCGGGCAGATGACAGTGCAGGGCATTATGGTGCCGCGCGCGCAAATCACCGGTATTGATATCAATCGCAGCGATGCGGAGATATTGCAAACTTTGCGCAATACCGAATACACACGGGTGCCGGTGTATCAGGGCGAGATCAATAATATTCTCGGTATTCTGCACATGCGCCGTATCGGGCGTTTGTACGATGACGGTGCCAATGAACGCGATGTGCGCGACTTCGTGGTGGCCAATATGCGCGACCCTTATTTTGTGCCAGAGACGACGCCACTCAATGTGCAGTTGCTGAATTTCCAGAAAGAAAAACGCCGCATAGGTTTGGTGGTAGACGAATACGGCGATATTCAAGGTATAGTCACACTGGAAGATATCCTGGAAGAAATTGTCGGCGAGTTCACCACCAATTTGGGTGAAAGCCACAGTGAATACACGCGCTTGCCGGATGGCAGGCTGCGCATTGATTGCAGTGTCAATATTCGCGACATCAACCGCCATCTGGATTGGCATTTACCGATCAAACCCAATAGCGCGAGAACGCTCAACGGTTTATTTATCGATCATCTCGGTGTGATTCCGGAGAGCAATGTCTGTTTTGTGATTGGCCCATATCACTTTGAGACCGAGACGATTGCTGATCACAAGATTCAGAGCGTGATCGCATTTGTCGCGCCCCAGTTGTCGTAGCGCGCGACAACTGGGAGCAAATCAGCTGAGAAATAACTGATAGGCGGCGTTGTCGGTTTCCTCGCGCCAAGGATAGTTCAGCGAGTTGAGGTAGTGCTCCAGCTGTGCATATTCTTCCGGTGGTATTTGCAGGCCGGCCAATACGCGACCTTCTGCAGCACCGTGATTGCGATAGTGGAAGAGTGAAATATTCCAGCGTTGACCGAGGCCATTGAGGAACTGCAACAGCGCGCCGGGCCTTTCGGGAAATTCAAAACAGAAAATGCGTTCATCCGATACCGTGGGGGCGCGCCCGCCGACCATGTGGCGAATGTGCATTTTCGCCATTTCATTGTCGGTCATGTCCAGCGCCATATAGCCTTTGTTGTCCAGCTCCTGCAGCAATTCGCGGCGATCGTCGCTATCAGCAGGAATTTGTATGCCCACAAA
>CAZZNL010000042.1:0-7486 GCA_964655625.1 uncultured Pseudomonadales bacterium | reverse complement strand
GCTGGGTGTCGGCATAACGGTAGTTGAATTCGGTGATGCTGCGTTTGCCCAGCAAATGACAAAAGGCTTTAAAGCTGCCGGGTTTTTCAGGAATAGTGACTGCCAAAATAGCTTCGCGTTTTTCGCCGATTTCGGTGCGCTCGGAAATGTAGCGCAGGCGATCGAAATTGATATTGGCACCGCTGTCGATGGCGATCAGGTTTTCATCGCGCAGACCGCGCTCCTTGGCGTATTTTTTTAGCCCGGCCAGTGCCAGCGCGCCAGAGGGTTCGGCAATGGAGCGCGTATCTTCAAAAATATCTTTGATGGCTGCGCAGATGGCATCGGTACTGACAGTGATCACGCCATCGATAGTTTTTTTCAGCACGCGAAACGTTTCTTCGCCAATTTGCGCTACAGCGGTGCCGTCGGCAAACAGACCGACTTGCGGTAATTTGACGCGCTTTTTCTGCTGCATCGCGGCGGCCAAGCAGGCGGAATCTTCCGCTTCGACAGCAAATACCTTGATTTCGGGGCGCACATATTTGATGTAAGCGGCAACACCGGCGCACAGGCCGCCCCCGCCCACCGGCACAAACACGGCGTGGATGTCGGCAGGATGCTGGCGCAGGATTTCTACCGCAATCGTGCCTTGGCCGGCGATCACGTCCGGATCATCGTAGGGCGGCACATAGGTCAGGCCTTTCTCTTGTACCAGCATCTGCGCGTGAGCGGCGGCTTCGTCGTAGGTGTCGCCGTGAAGAATCACTTTGGCTCCGCGCGCTTTCACGGCATCAACCTTGATCGCGGGTGTGGTGCGCGGCATTACGATGGACGCCTTTACCCCCATGTGCGCGGCAGCCAGTGCCAGCCCCTGTGCGTGGTTGCCTGCGGATGCGGCGACTACTCCGCGCTCTAGTGCGGCACGCGGCAATTGCTGCATCTTGTTGTAGGCACCGCGCAATTTGAAGGAGAACACCGGCTGTAAATCTTCGCGCTTGAGCAGCACGCGGTTGCCGATACGGCTAGAGAGTGAGCGCATCCAGTCCAGCGGCGTTTCTTGCGCCACATCGTAAACACGGGCGTTGAGAATGCGCTTGATATAGGTGTGTGGCATGGGAACCTCCGTGGTGGCCATGGTATCGACAGCCTTCGCTCAAGGAAACCGAAACTTGTGCTAACCTCGCGCCATGATTTATGTCTCATTCAACAAGGACGCTGCCGCTCGACGCGCCTGCCTGCAAGGCCTGCTGATAATGTGCTTGTGCCTGTGCTGGAGTGTGGCACAGGCAGGGATACCTTCATCGGTCTTGGTGGATGGTGAGATTCTGTCACTGCGCAATCGCATCGACTATCTCCAGGATGCACCTACGGTCACGCCGGAAAAATTATTGGCCGGTGTTTATGACAACAGTTTTCGCCGCTATGACCGCGCAGAAGTGAATTTCCGCAATAGCGGTGCCGTGTGGTTGCGCGTGCGGCTCACCAATAACACCAGTCGCATGTATCAGGTGTTGAGCCTCAACGATGTGCTGTTCACTGAAGTGGATTTGCTCTACAACCGCGCCGAGGATGGTGCCGCTGTAGAGCCGGTGCGTCGATCGGCGGGCTTGCTACAGGGCACTGCTAAACAGCAGTGGCCGTATTACGATGCAGCTTTTCTGCTTGATATTCCTCGCAACCAGGCGCGCACTATCTATCTGCGCGTGTACACCCCGTATTTCTTGTTGTTGGCTCCTTACGTCAGCGATGAACAGACTTATAACCTGAAACAGATCCGTCAGGCCTCTTGGGGGCATTTGATGGTGGGTGTGATGATCGGTGTGCTGATTTATCTGGTGATGATCAGCTTGACCTTGCGCACGGTGCCGGAAGTGTGGAGTTGTGCCGGCTTTGTGGCGGTGTCATTTTTGGTGCTCGTCTATCGCCGTGGGTATTTGTTTCCCTACTTGTCAGATCTGCACTGGATCAAACAGCATTTGTATATGCTGTTGTTTGCCGCACAAGCATTCGCCTATGTAGTTTTTTCGCGCCAGCATTTTGATACGCGCAATGGCTTTCCTCATATCGACAGATTGTTACAGGCTTGCCTTGTTGTATCGGCAACTATTTTTTTCATCAGCTTGGTGGTGCCGGTACCTTGGGTGGTGACAGCGATAGGGTTGATGGGGCTGTGTATTCCCGTGACGCTGTTGGTAGTCAGTATTTATGTCTGGGCCAACAGTGAGCGCCACTTAACCGTTTATATTGTCGGCACGGTGCTGTTTTTGTTTTCCTATATTTTTGCCACGTTAGAAAGTTCAGGCTTTCTCGATTTGTCGGGCGTGGCGCGTTATGGCTTTCAAGCCGCCATTTGTTTGCAGACAGTGTTGTTTTCTTTTGCCTTGGGTGAGCGCATCAGCGCTTATCAGGCTGCACAAGTGGCGATGGCGATCGGTATGGCGGAAGCGCAGGCAGAGAATCGCGCGCGCGGCAATTTCCTCGCCAAAATGAGCCACGAGTTGCGCACGCCGATGAGTGGTTTGTTGGGTATGTTGCAGCTGCTGGAAAAAACACCGCTGAGTGATCAACAACAGCATTACATGCAGGTGATGCGCAATGCTGGCCGCATGTTGCTCAGTGTTATCAATGATGTATTGGATTATTCACGCATCGTGGCCGGCAAGCTCAGTATTCATCATCGCAATTTTGATCTGTTTTCTGAAGTGGCAGATTTAGAAGCCATGTTCGCTGATGCAGCGCAGCAGAAAAAAATACAGCTACGGTTTTCTGTCAGCCCGCATACGCCCAATATGGTGTGCGGTGATGTCATGCGCTTGCGCCAGATTCTTGCCAACCTGATCAGTAACGCCATCAAATTTACCGAACAGGGCGTGGTAACTGTGCGTTTGTGGGTTGAGCAGAGTAGCGATAGTGCCTGGCTGTTGTACGGTGAAGTGGAAGATACCGGGATTGGTATCAGTCAGGATCAGTTGGCGACGCTGTTTCGTGAGTATGCTCAAGCGGATGGCGGTAAACGCTACGGCGGCAGTGGATTGGGGTTGGTAATTTGTAAGCAATTAGTGGAGCTGATGCAGGGAACGATTCAAGTGCAGAGTGCGCCGGGCTACGGCTCTGTTTTTCACTTTCATATTGCTGTGTCGCCACCGACCAGCGCAGTGGATGATGAAGGTCATCACAGTGGCGAAAAAACGATAAGTGAACGCCGTGCCAAGAAAGTGTTGATTGCAGAAGATAATGCCATCAACAGTGAAGTGATTTTAGGAATGCTGAAACAGTTGGGCTATGGTGGCGACGTTGTGCGCAATGGTGAAGAGGCCGTTAAGGCTGTGTGTCAGGATGATAGTGTGTGGGATTTGGTGTTGATGGATGTGGAAATGCCGCTATTGGATGGCATGGAGGCCACCAAAAAAATTCGGTATTGGGAAGAGGTCAACTGCCGCAACAGTATTCCTGTTATCGCGCTGACTGCGCATGCTATGGGGACGCATGGTGAGAGTATTGTGCAGGCAGGCATGAACGATCACATTGTCAAACCTGTCGACCTGGAGCAGCTGCAAGCACTGTTGTTACACTGGTTGCCAGAAGATGAAAAAACACTGACATAATTTTTAGCGGAGAAATTGTATATGGCGATTGTTCATCACTTTACGCAAGAGGCTGATGATGTTTTTTCGGCGATGACCAATGCCGATTGGTTGATCCGGCGCTGCACAGATTTGGGAGAAAAAAATATTGCATGTGCAGTGGAGGATCACGGCCGCAAAACGACAGTCCGTCTGACGCGCACTGTCAAGCGTGATCTGCCCAAGGTGCTGGCAGCTATGTTCAGTGCTGAAAATACAATTAGCATGCAAGAGCAGTGGGAGAGTGTCGGCAGTACTTACATGGGAAGCTACACTGCTGATGTCAAAGGTCAGCCGGTAACCTTGTCGGCAAAATTTAAACTAAAACCAACGGATGATGGCGGCTGCGATTACAGTATCGACTACCAGTGCAAAGCCAGTATTCCGCTGGTGGGCAAGAAAGTTGAAGAGTTTATTATTTCGCAGACAGCGGGCGGCTTAGAGCAAGAAATTGCGTGGCTCAAAAAGCGCCTGACTGAAAAATAATTTTCTGTGGAAGTAAAAATTGTATGGAGCCCGTTGAATACCGTTTGATGCACACACTGGAGGATAGCTTCTGGTGGTATCGCGCCCTGCATGCTGTGGTGGCGCAGCGTTTGGCGCGACTGGCGCTGCCCGAAGGTGCGCGGGTGCTGGATGCCGGTTGCGGTACTGGCGGTATGCTGGCGCACCTGCAGCGTGTGGCGCCGCATCATGTATACCAGGGTTTGGAGTGGCATCCAGATGCCGTGCAGCTGGCGACGACAAAAACAGGTTTGGCGATCGTGCGCGGCAGTGTGAATAGTATGCCGTTTGCTGATTGTGAGTTTGATGTAATTTTGTCGCAGGACGTGTTGTATCACCGCAATGTCGATGAGATGGCGATGCTGCAGGAATGTTATCGCTGTTTGAAACCCGGTGGCCATTTGTTATTGCAAGTGGCGGCGTTTCAGTGGATGGCTTCTGCGCACGATGCGCATGTGCACGGCGCGAGACGTTATACTGCCAAGCAGTTGCAGTGCCTGTTGCGTGACACGGGTTTTACCGTGATGCATTCGGGTTATTGGAACAGTTTGCTGTTTCCGCTCATGGTGTTGCAGCGCTTAACGGTGGGCAAGCACAAGGCGAACAGTGATGTGGCGGAAGTGCCAGCTTGGCAAAATCATGTTTTCCACGCAGTGTTGGATGCTGAACGGCGCTGGAATTTACGTCTGCCGTTTGGCGGTTCTGTGTGGATATACGGGAGAAAACAGTGAGTAATACCACCATCACTGATGCGGTAGCACAGACGCCTGATTTTGCGTTGTCTGTAGTGGTACCGGTCTACAACGGTGCCGATTCGGTACCGGTATTGGTTGCGGCACTGGCGCAGTTGCATGTGGAAGGCGGCTTAGAAATTGTTTTGGTCAATGACGGCAGCCCTGATAACTCATTGGCTGTGTGTCGCGAATTGTGCAAAAAAAATACGGTGGCGCTCACGGTGGTGAACTTGTCGCGCAATTTCGGTGAGCACAATGCAGTGATGGCAGGCTACAGCCATGCGCGTGGTGAATACATTATCAATATGGATGATGATTTACAGAACCCGCCGGAAGAAGTATTGAATTTGTGGCAGCACACCAAAAATCATCAGTACGATGTGGTCTACACTTTTTATCAGAACAAACAGCACGACAGTTGGCGCAATCTCGGCAGTCGCTTTACCAATTGGTGTGCGGATTGGGTGATCGATAAACCCAAAGGTCTTTATTTGTCCAGCTTTCGCTGTGTCAGCGCGTTTCTGGCTAAACAAGTGGTTGAGCATCAGGGGCCGTTTCCCTATGTTGATGGTCTTATTTTTCAGATCACCCAGAATGTCGGTACTTTAGCGGTGCAACATCTGCCGCGTGCGCAAGGGCAGAGCAATTACACCCTGCGGCGTTTACTGCGTTTGTTTTTATCCATGTTGCTGAATTTTTCAGTGTTGCCTTTGCGTATTGGCACCTTGACCGGTGTGTTGTTGGCGCTGCTCGGTCTAGTGGCGTTTCTCAGTATTTTGTTGGAAGCTTTTTTTACCGACACGCCGCGCGGCTGGGCGTCAATGATGGCGGGCGTACTCACGCTGGCGGGCGTCCAGCTGATGATGCTGGGCATTATCGGTGAGTATCTCGGGCGTTTGTTTCTCACCATCAATAAAAAACCGCAATTTGTGGTGCGCGATATCGAGCGCAACAGCAAAGCTGAAAAGCCGCGACCATAAACATGTCTTTGTTGCGATTAGAAAAGGCGGAGCTGGCCTTTGGTACGCATGTGCTGCTGGATGGTGCAAATCTCAATATTGCAGCGGGCGATCGCATTGGGTTGCTCGGGCGCAACGGTGCGGGTAAATCTTCTCTCTTGAGTTTGATCGCGGAACGACAACAACCGGATAGCGGTCAGGTGTGGCGCACGGCAGGTTTGCGTGTTGCAGAGTTGGCGCAGGAGTTGCCGGCGGCAACAGCGCAAACGGTTTATGACTGGGTGGCCGGTGGTTTGTGCGAAGCCGGTGAATTAGTGGCGCGCTATCATCATCTATTGACGCAGCCCTTGGACAACGACAGCGCATTGGCTGAATTGCAGCGTGTGCAAAGTGCCTTGGAGGCTGTGGATGGTTGGCGCTTGCAGCAGCAAGTGGAAACGATACTGACGCGTTTGCAACTGTCTGCAGATGTGAGTTTGGATAGTTTGTCTGGCGGTTGGCGTCGCCGCGCAGCATTGGCGCGCGCACTGGTACAAGAGCCAGATATTTTGTTGTTGGATGAGCCGACCAACCATCTCGATATCGCGGCGATTCAGTGGTTGGAGCAAGAGATCGCAACATTTTCTGGTGCGGTGGTGTTGGTGACACACGATCGCGCATTTCTGCAAAAAATTGCTACGCAGATTTGGGAAATTGATCGTGGGCAGGTGTTTGTCTGGCAGGGTGATTATCGTGGTTTTCTCGATTATCGCGAACAGCGCTTGGCGTCAGAAGAAAAAACCAATAGTGAATTTGATAAAAAACTGGCCGAAGAAGAGCGCTGGATACGCACGGGCATTAAAGCGCGCCGCACTCGCAATGAAGGTCGAGTGCGTGCACTGGAGGCGCTGCGCCGTGAACGTGCGGCACGCCGTGAGCAGACAGGGACTGCGCGGATGCAACTCGATGCTGCCGCGCAATCAGGCAAGTTGGTGGCCGAGTTGGACGCTGTCAGTTTTCATTATGAAGGTCGCGAGATTATCCGTGGTCTGACGAGCACCGTGCTGCGTGGTGATCGCATCGGCTTGATCGGCCCCAACGGCAGCGGCAAGAGCACATTGCTGAAATTGATACTCGGTGAATTGGAGCCTACGAGCGGCAGTATTCGTCGCGGTACAAAATTGCAGGTGGCGTATTTCGATCAGTTGCGCTCGGCATTGGATATGAGCGCCAATGCGGTTGATAACGTCGGCGGCGGTCGTGATTTTATTGATATCAATGGCAAGTCCCTGCATGTCATCAGCTATTTAAATAATTTTTTATTTGAGTCGGCGCGCTTGCGTACGCCGGTGGGGCGCTTGTCGGGTGGCGAACAGAATCGTTTGATACTCGCGAAATTATTCAGTCAGCCCGCCAATTTGTTGGTGTTGGACGAGCCAACCAATGATCTGGATTTGGAAACACTGGAGCTGTTAGAGGAGTTGCTGTGTGATTTTTCCGGCACGGTGCTGTTGGTGAGCCACGATCGCGACTTTATCGACAATGTGGTCACCAGTTCGCTGGTGTTTGAGGGTGATGGCATCATCAAAGAATACGTTGGCGGTTACAGTGACTGGCAGGCCACGATTGCCAAACAGATAGACGCCAGACAAAAAGATGCTAGACAGAGAGATGCCAGACAGAGAGATGCCAGACAGAGAGATGC
>CAZZNL010000041.1:0-9439 GCA_964655625.1 uncultured Pseudomonadales bacterium | reverse complement strand
GTATGAACCCTATCAATGAATTGCGCGAAGTGCTGTTTGAGATTGAGCAAGGCAAGCGCGGAAAATTTGCAATCGGCAATAAGGTTAAGAATCTGTGTACGGGCGCACAGCGTTTGAGTGAATTTACCCAAGTACTCACGGCAGAGGGTGTGGATCACACCTGTGATACCCAAGTGATTGCGATGACAGATAGTTTTGTGGCCAGTAGTGCTGCAGTTGTTGAGCAATAAACCATTATCAATGGGTCAGCGATGGGCGTGGGTGCGTATCAGCTCCCGAATCACAAAACGCGCCGGTGCCAGTGCCTGGCAAACATGGCGTGGCAGTGGTCTCGGTCTGCCGAGTATTTGCGCGGTGAGTAACTCTGCTGCCAGCGGGATGTAACACAGACCGCGACCGCCAAAGCCCGTCAGCAACCACAGGCCTTCCACATACTCCCCGGCGGTGGGAATGATTTGTCGCGCGTTGTGTTTCAGTGCTGCGTAGTGTTGCAAAAAAATTTCTCTGTTGGGTAGTGCGCCCACCAGAGGCAAGTGATCGGGTGTTGTGCAGCGCAATGCTGCACGGCCAGAGAGTGGAGCACTGTGCCAATCCTGTTGTAATGCGGGTGCAATGGCAGACAGTAAAGCGAGATTGTGTTGCTGCTCTCGATCGCGCAGCGCAGTGCTTGTGTCATCGGGGATGAAACTGGCACCCAGGCAGTGTTGTTGCTGTTGTTGTCGCGGTTGTGCTGGCGTCAAATAACCTTCATCACAAATAACACAGCGCAAGGCGCTGCTGGTGGCAGTGCTGGCCAGCTGGGTAATTTGTCCGCGCACAGGGCGCAGTGGCAGCCATTGTGTTTGCAAAAACTGCTGTGTTTGATTGGCGCAGGCAATCACGAGGTCGCGGCTGCTAGTGATACATTGATTTTGTTGATCGTAAGTCAGCCAGTGATCGTTTTCGCGCTGCCAGCTCGCAATGTGGCGAGAGTATTGCGTGGTAATGCGCGGATGATCCAACAGGATTTTGCACAAGCGTTGCGGATCTATCCAGCCAGCTTGCGGTAGAAACCAACCGCCGCGTGTTACATCAATACCGCTGATGTGTGAAGCGGTTTCTGCATCCAGCCACTGTGCCAGTTGTGGACTGTGTGCTAACAATGCTTGCAGGTTTTTGTCCAGATTATCTTGCAGTTGTAGTAATCCACAAGTAGAAACTGCTTCAGCAAAAACAGGTTGTTGATAGTGGCGCAGGGCGAATTGCAAGCTGGCGAGACTGAATTGTGACAGGGCACTATTGCTGTTGGATAGCTTGGTATACAGCGCACCCTGCGGATTGCCGGATGCCTCTTGTGCGGGTTGTGCGTGTTGATCCAGAACAGTGACGTGCAGGCCGCGCTCTGCTAAAGCGCGTGCGATGTGGCAGCCTGCTAGTCCAGCACCGATTACGACAATCTGTTGTGGCGCTGCAGGTGGTGATTGTGCAGGTGTTGGGCGAATATGCAGCAGCCACGGTGTTTCTGCGACAGTGTTTTGTGTGGTGGTGTTTTGTGCGGCGGTCTCTGCAAGTTTGCTCGCCACAATTTTGCTCGCCACAATCATTTCGCGCTTGCTGCCATAGCCGGGTATTTTTTTGACAGCAAACCCGTGTGCGATCAGGTCGCGGCGCACTTGGCCGGCAGCGGTAAACGTGGCCAGTGTTGTATCCGTTTTTGACAGTGCAGCAATGTGTGCCAGCAATGATTGTTGCCACAGTTGTGGGTTTTTTGCCGGAGAAAAACCGTCGAGAAACCACGCGTCCACATACCAAGGCAGTTGCGCAGCAAACTGGCTGTGTAACGTGTCTGCCAGTTGTGGCAAGGTGTGCTGCGCATCGCCAAATAGCAATAGCAATGTAACGCGCTTGTCAGAAAAGTGCAGCGTATGAAAGCCTGGCACCAGCGGTGGGTATTGTTGCAGCAGCGCATCGCTGAGTGTTTTTAATGCAGGCCAATGTGCCAAGGCTTGTGCGAGATCTGCGTGCGTGAGCGGGTAGAGTTCAGTCGAAATGAAAGTCAGGTGCGCATCGTCGGGTGCAGCTTCCAGCCACAGCTGCCAGGCGAGAAGAAAATTGAGACCGGTGCCGAATCCTGTTTCGCCGATGACAAAGTTGGCGTTTTGAGGTAGAGCCTGCCAGCGTTCGCGCAATCGGTTGCCTTGCAGAAAAACGTGGTGCGATTCGTGCAGTCCGTTATCGCGCGAAAAATACACATCACCAAAAACAGTGGATGTCGGCGTATCGCCATCCTGTTGCAGCGCTGCCGGTACTAGCGGTTCGAGGATAGTCACATTGAGCACTTACTGTGCGGCGGAAAATTTTTCCCACGCGTGTCGGAATGTTGCGGGAATATCGCAACGCCGCCCAGTGGCTTGATCGACAAACACCATGCCCATTTGTGCCAACAAAACCGTTTTATCGTGTTGATTCAGCATGTGAAACACAATGCGATACTGATCGGTTTCCAGCGGGTCGATGTGTGCGTGCACAGTGAGTGTGTCGCCGTAGCGCGCTTCGCGGCGGTACTGCACAGCGACTTCGTTACTGAAAGTGATGGCGTTGTCGACGATCAGTGTGGGAAAGCCCAGCGCGGTGATGAGGCGCATCTGCACTTCATTGAGATAGCTGACCAGTGTGTGATTGCCGACATGGATGCCACCCACCAAATCATTGACGTAGATCGTCAACGTGGTGCTAAAAGCCATGTGTTCAGGTAGGGAAATCGTAGGGATATACATAAATGTGTGTAATGTCGTGACACAGGGTGGCGCAGCATGGCAAAAGCTGCAGAGACAGGCAAGGTCGCGCTTGGTGGTTCTGATGCATGCTGTTATGGTTGAAGAAAAAGAAAGAGGTATTGGATATGCAAGGTAGAACTTATCTGGCCACGATGCTGCTATCGGTATTGCCTGTGTCAATGGCGTTGGCGGCAGCGCCTGGCGATCTGGATACCAGTTTCAACAAAGTCGGCATAGTGACTACTACGCCCTTGGTGAAAAGCACGGGCTTTACCGGCAATGCCTTGATACAACAGGCGGATGGCAAGTTGGTGGCTGCGGGTTACAACTACAACACCAAAGGCATGAAGCAATTTGCTCTGTTGCGCTACAACACCGACGGCACGTCGGATGTCGATTTCAACGGCACGGGAGCGGTGATTACCAAGGTCAGCGACCAAACGGTTCCGGTGGATTTTGCGCAGTCGGTGATTCAGCAGTCGGATGGTCGCCTGGTGGCGGCAGGAAGCACATTCAATGGCAGCAATACCGATTTTGCCTTGGTGCGTTACAACAAAGACGGTTCGGTGGATGAAACTTTTGGCAGCGGCGGTTTGGTCACCACAGCCTTTGGCAGCAACAATGACCGCTGTTTTTCGGTCATTCAGCTGGCGGATGGCGCATTGTTGGCAGGGGGGCAGGCTGTAATGCCTGGCACTGGCGAAGATTTTGCGCTGGCGAAGTACAACAAAGACGGCTCGCTCGACACGGCATTTGGTAGCGGTGGCCGCGTGACAACCGATCTGGGCGGCACATTCAATTTTGGTCGCACTGTCATCGAGCTGGCGGACGGCAAATTACTGCTGGTTGGTTATAGCGATCATGACTTTGTGTTGGTGCGCTATAACGCAGACGGCTCACTGGATACCTCGTTCAACGGCACAGGCAAGCTGTTTAGTGATATTTCGGCCAACAAACCGGATTACGCAGTGTCTGTTTTGCAGCAGGCTGACAGCAAGTTGGTGCTGGCTGGCTACACCACCAACGGTGCGAATAACAGTTTTGCTGTGGCGCGTTATAACTTGGATGGCAGTCTCGATACTTCATTCAACAGCACTGGCAAGCTGGTGTTGAGTATCGGTAGCAGCGGTGCTGCCAGCGTGGTGCAGCAGAGCGACGGCAAGCTGGTAGTGGCAGGCTACGGCACGGTCAGCGGCGGCAAGCATGTGGCTTTGGTGCGCTTGAATACGGATGGTACGTTGGATACGGGTTTTAGTGGTGACGGCAAGCAGACCACCACGGTGGGTACTAGCGATGAAGCCTTGGCAATAATTCAGCAGCAGGACGGCAAGCTGGTGGTGGCTGGTTACGGCAACAGCGGTAAGCTCAATTACATGATGCTGGCGCGTTATCAATCAGAAAATGATCTGGATGATGACGGATTCCCTGATTCCCAAGACGCGTTTCCCAATAATCCCGTGGCTGCTATCGACACTGATGGCGATGGCAAGCCGGATGCCTGGCTGCCCGACAATCCCATCGGTTGCACGCCTGAAATTATCACCTGCAGCAGTTTGACTCTTGATGCTGACAATGACGGTGATGGCGTGCTGAATGCGGCAGACAACTGCCCATTGGTGAGTAATCCCAGCCAAACAGATACCAATAGCGATGGCTACGGCGATGCTTGTGCTGCCAATGCACCCGCGCTGCACATCACGCGGGGCGGTAAAACTAAAGACGGTGTTGGTATGTCCGTGGCTTACGCCGGCGATGTAAACGGTGATGGCTTTGGTGATTATGTGGTGGGTTACCCTGGCTACGATTTGCCCGGTTTGACCGATGCCGGTCGCGTGGAAGTTATTTCCGGTGAAACGGGTGCGCCATTGATGGAAGCGAACGGCACCATGACGAAAGCCAACCTGGGTTTTGCTGTGGCAGGCAATGCCGATATCAATGGTGATGGCAATTTGGATGTGGTGGCTGGTGCGCCCAAATCTATCGCCGGTGCTTTGAAAGGTGCAGGCTCCGTGTTGGTGCTGTACGGCCCTAGCGGTGCGAGCAGCGAATGGGTGCAGGGAACCAGAGCCAATGCTCTGTTTGGTTCTGCTGTCGCCGTGGGTGATCTGAATGGCGATGGTAGAGCGGACATTGTTGTCGGTGCGCCCAAAGACAACAACACCAGTGTGGTGCCGGCTGTTGTGGGTAGCGGCAGCGTGACTTTGATTTCTGGTCAAAATGGCTTGCCGTTGCTAGGTGTAGGCACTATTTACGGCAGCAAAGCCAAAGCTTATGCCGGCACCAGTGTTGCTGTGGCCAACATCGACGGCAGTGGTGCTGCGGACGTTGTTATCGGTGCGCCCTACGACGATGATGACAGCGATGAGGAATTGATTTTGCGTGACGCAGGTAGCGTTACAGCCTATGACTATACAGGAGCCGAGTTGCTGTACGAATACGGTGCAGCCAGCAAAGCGCTGTTGGGTAAATCTGTGGCGGCCGCTGATGTGGATGGAGACGGTAGTGCAGAGGTCTTTGCCGGTGCGCCTGGCGACACCTTGTTCAATGATGATGGCAAGGCCATCAGAAAATCTGCGGGTAGCGTCAGCTTGTATGACAGCTCAGGTTTGGCGGTGCGTTATTACGGTCGCGCTGCCAAATCCGGCCTTGGTAGCAGTGTGGCTCTGGGGGATGTCGATGCCGATGGTGTGAAAGATTTGATTGCAGGTGCGATGCTGGACAGCAAACCGCTGAAAAAGCCCGTCAAAGGTGCGGGTAGTGTGGCGGTATGGAGTGGTGCGGATTTTGGCTTGCTCGCTAAACGTTACGGCAATACCGCCAAAGACGCACTCGGCAGCGCGCTGGCCTCAGGCGATATCGACAACGATGGCAATGATGATCTGCTGTTGGGTACGGTAGGGGCGGATACACCAGCGTTGTTGCCCGCAAAACCGATTAAGGACACGGGGGCTGTGCAGGTCATATCAGGTGCAGCACTCTGAGGCTAAACGGTGTGAAGTGGTGCTGCTTGTGTTCGGGTGCGCGCGTGTTCAGGCGCGAGGCGAACACAGCAGCAGGCATAGCGATTCCAGCGTGTCCCACGGGTCGCGCTGCACCATGCCTTTGACGGCTTGATCGACGGTTCCCATCAGCACCATCATCTGTCGTGTTTCAGGAGCATTCAATCGCTTCAGCGCGCTGGTAAACAAGGGCTGGCGTTTGTCCCATACACCCAGCTGACGCATGGCGCTGCCGGCGTTTTGGCCGCTGGCGATACTCTCGGCGGCGGCAGCTAATTGGCGCAATTCTCGCGTGAGCGCGCCCAACACCGCCAGTGCATTATTTCCTTCTTGTTTCAGTACGTGCAGGATTTTTAGCGCATGCGCAGCATTGCCTTCCAACAGCGCATCGTTGAGTGCAAATACATCGTAGTGGGCGTTGTCACCGGCGCTGGCGCTGACCTGTTCGGCATTGATGGTGGCCGTGCCGAATTGCAAGGCGAATTTGTCCAGTTCTTGCACGGCGGCGAGCAAATTACCTTCCGTGCGTTCGGCCAATATGCTTAAAGCCTCTGCAGACAGGTTGATTTGTTTGCGTCGCGCTCGCTCTTGCAGCCAAGCGGGAAAACGGCTGGTGTCCAGCGCTGTGATCGGCACAAAAGCGCATGCCTGCTCCATGGCTTTAAACCACTGCGTTTTTTGGCTGGCGCTTTCGACTTTGTCGGTGCTGATCAGCAGCAAGCTGTCTTGGCTGGGGCGTTCGAGGTATTCCAACAAGGCAGCATGATCCAGCTTGCCTGCCGTGGTGCGAATATCAATCAAGCTTTTGTCTGCAAACAGTGAAAGCGCATTGGCTTCGGTCAGCGCTTCCTGCCACTGCTCTTTTTTCTCGGCGTAGAAAACTTTGCGTTCGCTGTATCCCTGTTTAAGCGCAGCATTGCGGATGAGATCGCAGGCTTCCTGCACCAACAGCGGTTCATCACCGGCAACCCAGTAGAGTGCCGCCGGCGATTTTTCCAAGTGCTGCGCCAGTTTTTCTGGATAAACGCGCATCAGCTGTTGTTGTGGCGGGTATTACTGTTTTTGCGAGGCGATAAAGTCGATGCGGCGCAGCAGGTTGCCGGCCATTTCTCTGTAGATTTCATCGCGCAACAGATCGCGTTCGCGGTCCGTTGCCAGAGCGCGGTTGTTGTCTGTTTCAAACGGGCGTACTACACGCTCACGGTTAGGAGCGATGACGGTTTCGCCTTTGTCATTGGTGACGGTGAAATGCACCACCAGCTCCAGTTCCAGCATGGCAGCGTTAATCGAGTCGTTGTAGGCCAGTACGTTTTGGCGCAGTTCTTGATCAAGAATCGTCAAGTGCCAGGCGTGGCTGGCATTGTCGTCTATGTGTTTGGCGCGCATTTCTGCTTGCAGGGCGCGCTCTAATTTTCCATAGGCAAATGAGGACTGTACTTGCAGCGCTTTGATCTGCACGGCGTTGTCATTATGGCCGCGCAAATGCCAGCCGCAGCCCGCTAGTAATGTGCAGAGTAGCGTGAAGGAAAACGCGTTGAGCAGTGTGCGAATGTTCATCTGTGATTCCACCTTGAGTCTTTAAGAGGCTACGATATTTAAGAAACAACGATATTGAGAAGTTTTCCTGGAACAAAAATAATTTTGCGCACGGTCAGGCCGTCGATAAATTTGCTCACGTTTTCATTCTGGCGCGCCGCTGCTTCTGCATCGGTCTGTGTGGCATCCGGTGCGATGGTCACGGTGCCGCGCAGTTTGCCATTGACCTGCACCGCAATCTCGATGCTGGTTTTGGTCAGTGCGGCATGGTCGACAGCAGGCCAGGCTGCATCCAGCACATCATCGGTGTGACCCAATGCCTGCCACAGCGCATGCGTGATATGTGGCACTACCGGAGACAACAGTAGCACTGCGCTCTCTAGTGCTTCGCGTTCAACAGCAAGGCCTTGTGCATGGCTGCGGTCAGCGAGTTTATTGCTCTCGTTGAGCAATTCCATCACAGCAGCAATAGCGGTATTGAACGTCAGGCGCTCGGCGTAATCACTGCTGACTTTGGCAATGGTTTCGTGTGTTTTGCGGCGCAGTGCTTTTTGCTGGTCATCCAGTTGTGCCGGGTTCAGTGCAGTGGGTGCGCCCGCTTGCAAATGGGTGTGTACAGCTTTCCATAAGCGTTTGAGAAAACGGTGTGCGCCTTCGACGCCGGCATCATTCCATTCCAAAGATTGTTCCGGCGGTGCAGCAAACATGATGAACAGGCGCACGGTGTCGGCACCGTACTGATCGATCAATGCTTGTGGATCGACCGTGTTGCCTTTGGATTTTGACATCTTGCTGCCGTCTTTCAGCACCATGCCCTGGCAGAGCAAGCGTTGAAAAGGCTCGTCGCTTTTCACCAGGCCTTCATCGCGCATCAGTTTGTGAAAAAAGCGCGCGTAGAGCAGGTGCAGAATGGCGTGTTCGATGCCGCCGATGTATTGATCTACCGGCAGCCAATGATTGGCGGCATGTTGATCCACCATGCCGGCGTCACATTGTGGTGAAGCATAGCGTGCGTAATACCAGCTCGACTCGACGAACGTGTCCATGGTGTCGGTTTCGCGTTTGGCGGGTTTGTCACATTGTGGGCAGGTGCATTCGTAAAACGAAGGCATTTTGGCCAGTGGCGATCCGGCGCCATCAGGGACCACATCTTCAGGCAGCACGACAGGTAATTGCTCGTCGGGAACCGGCACATCACCGCAAGTGGCGCAATGCACGATGGGGATAGGGCAGCCCCAGTAGCGCTGCCGTGAGATGCCCCAATCGCGCAGACGGAATTGGGTTTTGCGCGCACCGTGATTTTTTTCTTCCAGCGCAGCAACGATGGCATCAAAGGCCTCGCTGAACAGCTTGCCATCAAACTTGCCGCTGTTGATCGTCAGTAGTGAGTCGTCTTTCGCGGCGTACCAATCTTGCCATTCGCTGGCGCTGAAGCTGTTGTCGCCCTTGGTCGGTTGGTACACCTGGCGGATCGGTAGTGCGTACTTATTGGCAAATTCAAAATCGCGCTCGTCGTGTGCAGGCACTGCCATCACCGCGCCTTCGCCATAGCCCCACAGCACATAGTTGGCGACAAACACCGGCAATTTTTCGCCGTTGAGCGGATGGATCACAAATTGGCCGGTGGCCATGCCTTTCTTTTCCATCGTCGCCATATCGGCTTCGGCCACTGATCCGGCTTTGCATTCAGCGATAAAACTGGCCAGTGCGGTATTGTTTTCGGCAGCGCGGGTGGCGAGTGGGTGCTCCGCAGCCACCGCGACGTAGGTAGCGCCCATCAATGTGTCGGGGCGCGTGGAATAGACTTTCAGTTGGCCGGCAATGCCGATAGAGGCTTGGTCGTAATCGAAAACAATGTCAGCGCCAAAGCTCTTGCCTATCCAGTTGCGCTGCATGGTGCGCACCTGTTCGGGCCAGTGGGTCAGTTGGTCGAGATCGTTGAGCAGTTCTTCAGCATATTGCGTGATGCCGAAGTAGTACATCGGAATTTCGCGTTTTTCGACCAGCTCGCCGGTCGCGTGAGTCACGGCATGGACCATTCGGCCGGTTACGGCGGTCCACGTCCCGCCGCGCGACTCGGTGCTGGTTTCCACGTCGGGTCGAGTGAGCGAGTGGGGAGTCCGTTCCCGCACATTCACCTCGTTGATG
>CAZZNL010000040.1:8690-9564 GCA_964655625.1 uncultured Pseudomonadales bacterium | reverse complement strand
ATATCAAGAACGCCAATTGTTTGGTGATTTTTATTAACCAAATTCGTATGAAGATCGGCGTCATGTTCGGTAGTCCAGAAACGACCACGGGTGGTAATGCCTTGAAGTTTTATGCCTCCGTCCGTTTGGATATTCGCCGCATTGGCTCAGTAAAAGAGGGCGAAGAGGTTGTCGGTAGCGAAACGCGGGTCAAGGTAGTGAAAAACAAAATGGCGCCGCCGTTTAAACAGGCGGAGTTCCAGATTCTCTACGGCCAGGGCATCAATCGCATGGGTGAGATTGTTGATATCAGCGTCAATGACGGTCATATCGAGAAATCTGGTGCTTGGTACAGCTACAAGGGCGACAAAATTGGCCAAGGAAAAGCCAATGCTATCAAATACTTGCAAGATAACCCGCAGGTGGCTGCGGAGTTGGAGGCCAAGGTGCGTGAAACCTATCTGCAAGGGCCAATCGACGCACGCAAGCAGACGGCTACGGTCGTTGCTGCCGAAGAAGTTGATGTTTAACCGCATCAACTTCCTCTACTAACCAACTGTTTTCAAAGGTGTTGTATGGATTCTGGTATCAGAATGCGCGGTGCTGCCTTGGATTTATTGGGTAGGCGCGAATACTCGCGTCGAGAGTTGAGCAATAAACTGGCGGTGCGCTTTGGCTTGCCGGTCGATGACGAAGCCATAAGAGCCTGTCTCGATCGCTTGGCGGCAGACGGCTACCAAAGCGACGAGCGGTTTGCCGAAGTGTTTGTGCGCAGTCGGCGCGCTCGCGGCTACGGCCCTGTGTTTATCGAACAGGAATTGCGTCAGCGTGGCATCGACTCCGCACTGATTGCCGAAGCTGTGCAGCGCTGTAACGCAGAGTGGCTGGCTGTGGC